>JABCOB020000061.1 GCA_013333835.2 Bacteroidia bacterium | reverse complement strand
GTTCGCCGGCATCCAGTAATGGGAATACTCGATCTCGCAGCAGGTTGGGCGACTGCAGAGGTTTTTGCCCCTCGCCTCGAAACCAGCCCTCGTAGTTCCGACGGATGAACTTGGCAAAGGCTGCATTTGCCGACTGCTGTTGCATGGCGTGCATCTCCAGCATATCGGGAGCGTCGATATCCATAAGGCTTAGCCGCCACTCCGAGAGCTGCCTGTAGACATTCGCCCAATCATCTGCCGTCTGCGCTTGGTCTACCTTAGCCGATATTGCGGCAAAATCACTTTGGTAAGCACTAGTGGTGCCCGCAGATACAAGCTCTTTCTCGTGCAGATTTTTCTTAATCGACAGCAGAATCTGGTTAGGGTTCACGGGCTTTATCAGGTAATCGGCAATCTTTGCCCCCACGGCCCTATCCATTATGTCCTCCTCCTCGCTCTTGGTCACCATCACCACTGGCATATTGGGCGCAAGCTTTTTGATATGCCCTAACGCATCCAGACCGCTTAGCCCTGGCATATTCTCATCCAGGAACGTCAGGTGGAATCCGCCCCCCTCGAGCATATCCAACGCATCGTCAGCATTCGTTGCCGTGGCCACCGTATAGCCCCGCTTCTCTAGAAAAAGGATGTGCGGCTTCAGCACATCTATCTCGTCGTCTACCCAAAGAATCCGTATATCGCTCATAGCTTATGATTTTCCTATTGAATTGATTTGTAAATAGAAACAGGTAGAAATGAACCGATAGGACACTCTGCTATTGAACGAACTGATAAATTCTGAATGGTTTTAGTACTCTAAAATTGGAATCTGCACGCTTTACTCGCCATACGTCTGCCTGTAGAACTCGCGATACCCCATAAAATTCCCCTCCCGCTTCATCTTCTCGTAGTTCTCTGGGCTTATTACCACGGGCACAGGCTGCGTACCCTCATAGAGCGATTTCCCTTTAAGGGCCTCCACAAAGGCCACAGCTGCCGCACGATCTGCAAAGGTTTTCACCAGCACTACCGCCATGGCCTCGTTATAGGTCTCAGAGGTCACCTCTAGGTTGAGATCCACATTGTAATCCACAGTAAACCCTAAGGTTTTGAACACTAAACCCGTAAGGTCTGCCTTGGCAGGTACCATGAGCGCCACCCAATACTCGCCATCGCTTGCCGTAAAGCCCTCCGTAACCGCAGAATCGCCCGCCTCGGTGCTAGCCAAATCCAGTTCCTCGGCAAAATCTACCCCGGTTAGCGTGCGCCGTTCCACGGTGCGGATCACCTCCCCGGCGTATGTAGCCTGCTCACTCTCAGGGTAATCCACTATCACCTTCCTAAGAGCTTGGATCATAGCCCTTCCGCCCGGTTCACTACCCGTGCACAGCGCCTCAAGCAGCGCGAAATTGGGCGCATAGCCACCCACCCCCTCCTGCCCCAGCGCCTCATGCGCCACAAGGCCGGCTCTAGCGCGATCACCCTTCTGGTAGAGTTCCAACGCCTGCTGGTACTTGGCCTCCGCGTCCTTCTGCCGTTCTAGCAGCTGCTGCGTATAGGTAGGGTCGCCCACCATGCGAGCATAGGGGCTCTGTGGGTAGCCACGTAGCAGCCGTTCTCTGCTTTGCATTTCCAGATCGGCCAACTGCGCCTGCTGCGCTGTGCGGTAGGCCAAGTAGTAACCTTCGGCAGCCTCTTCAGTTTTGGGATACCGTTCGGCTATTCCCCAGTAGCTCAACACCGCCTTCCGCGCATCATGCACCTCTGTGCTATAGGCATCGCCAGCCTCACGTAGCGCAGCCATTACCCGGGTGTTAGAGGCCTTGCGGGCAGAATCAGTAAGCGGTAAATCGCGCAGATAGTAGGCTACATCCTTGTTGGAGAGCTTTGGGCCTGCCTGCGTGCTATCGGCCTTCCCTCCCTCATCGGTAGCTGCCCCAAGCTGGGTTGCCTTGTTTTTCCGACGCCAATTATCCTCAAGCTTACGCTCGCCCCACCGGAGCTTAAAATCGGTACGGCCAAAGCCCAGCGTGCCCTGATTGTAGAAATACCAAGTACCCCCCGACTGCTGCACAGAGCTCTGGGTGGTGGGATTGCGGTACTGATTCTCCATGGCGAATTGGCGGTCTCGCGCCTCCTGTTCCTCCTGCAGTTTGGCTTGGCGTTCCTGCTCCTGTACCTTTGCTATCAATCCTTGGATTAGTCTACTCCGTTCGGCCTCTGGCATTTGAGCCACACGCTGCAGGCTATCCTCATGCTCCACGGTTCGCAGCGCATCTGCCAGTTTTGTAAGCCCCACCTTTCGTTCCGCGAGCCTGTCAAAACCAGGGTATTCCTCAGGGAGGGCAGAGAGCGCACTATCATAGAACGCTTGGGCCTCTACGTACTGCCCCTTCGCGTAGTAGTACTCGCCCACAGCCAGGTATGATACCCCTTTTTGGCGTGCATTGGATACGCTTCGTAATCCCGACTCCTTGAAGAGTTCCACCGCCTCTGCCGTGTCCCCTTTATCCAGCACTATCCTAGCCAGTGCGTAGTAGATCTGGTCGAGATACTCCTCGTTCTTCTGGTCGGCTGCCAATTTTCTCAAGGTGCGCTCCATACCACGGTT
>JABCOB020000060.1 GCA_013333835.2 Bacteroidia bacterium | reverse complement strand
TGAATAGAAATGCTTTCCTGCAATAATGTGAAAAAAAAACTTCGGCGATAGAATAATTTGCGGAACGTATCGTTATATCCAATGTGGCAATTTTAAAACAACAGGTTATGGGGTCAATTTTTACGGTAGTGATGGGGGTAGCTGCATGCTTCATTGTGGGCTACTTTGTGCTTACCATCTTCTTCAAGCGGTCGGTCTTCCTTCAAGTTGGCGTGATGTGGACGATAACGCTGCTGTGGGTTATCACCATGCTCAATGTGCGCTTCATCTACTTTCCCGATAGCAAGGCCCTCTACCTCTTCACGCTGATCTCCAACATCCTAGTGTGCGTAGCCGCCTTCATGCTGGCCGCCAAGCGGGTGGTTCGCCCCTTGAGCGCAATGATCGCGCGGGTAGAGGAGCTGGAGGCCGGCAAGCTGGTGGTGGAGCGCTCCGAGGTCTACGACAGGGTGAAGGCTCTGGACCCGGCGCGGGCTAACGACCTGCAGCGGCTAGAGCGGGCAATGGTCAATCTGCAGGAGAAAATGCGCACGGTGATGACCACCCTAGACCGGGTGGTGAATGATCTCTATACCTCTGGAGGTCAGGTGATGCAGAGCTCAGACCAGATTACCGAGCAGGTGAATGTGTCGGCCTCGTCAGTGGAGGAGATCTCGGCGGCTATGGAGCAGATGGTGGCCAACATGGACAGCAATACCCACGATGCCCAGCAAGCGCAGAGTATCTCCACCGAGGTCTTCAATGCGATAACCAAGGTGGCGAGCTCCTCTACCAATAGCCTGAAGGCGATGCAGCAGATATCTGAGCGGATTTCGCTGGTGAATGCGATTGCCGATCAGACCAATATCCTTGCGCTCAACGCTGCGGTGGAGGCCGCAAGGGCTGGCGAGCATGGACGGGGCTTTGCGGTGGTGGCCACTGAGGTTCGCAAGCTGGCGGCTACCAGCCGCACGGCCGCCGACGAGATGGTGAGCTACATGCGTACCAGCGAAAAGCTCACCACCGAGAGCGGGGCACTTCTGGCGTCTTTCATCGCGGAGCTCAATGAATTCACTGACCTTGTGGTGCGTATTGGTACGGCGGTTCGTGAGGAGACCGAGGGAGTTGGCCAGGTGAATACCTCCATCCAGGAGCTTAATCAGGCAGCCAGCCAGAATGCAGAGAATCTCCAGCGGCTGAGCGAGGGGATGAGGGCTGTGTACGCCGCAGCCGCCCACCTCAAGGAACTCATGGCCTTCTTTACGCTTCAGTAGAGGACTGGGTACTTACAATTGTCGCTCGTAGGCACGGGGAGCATGGCAGAAGCTTTGCTTTCCGTGCTTTTTACTATTCGGGGGACAGCGGGCGAACTGTGTATTTATTCCATCCTGTATGGCGTTGGTTGCTAGATGGATAGTGTTTTTACCAGAAATCTATCCGTTTTTTCGTAACCTTTTTGGCTAGCTTACGTTACCCTAGATACGAGGGTTTGAGGTATCAGGGGGCAGGGAGCTGTGAACAATTATCGACATTAACCATAGCATAGAGATTATGAATGCATTGATAGTCAATTTGATTGCCTTTGGTTTTTGCATGGTAATCGCCTACTTTGTGCTCAACGCCATTTTTAAGCGGTCAGTATTCATGCGGGTAGGGGTGCTGTGGGTCAGCTCGATCCTGTTCGTCTTCATCGGCATCACCATTCGCTATGAGGTTTTTACCACCAGTTGGCTTGCGTTTGTGATCATTTCGATCTTCAATATATCCTATAGTGCCGGGATGCTGTACCTTGCGGCCAAGCAGGTAGTGCGTCCGCTAGGGCTCGTGGTCGGTAAGATCGGGATGATGGCCAAGGGCGATCTGGGCGTTGAATTTGCCAGCGCGGAGCTGAGCCATATGGATGAGAATCGTGCTAACGACATGCAGCAGCTCCAGCTCTCCATGCAGCTCCTGCGCAATAATTTGGTAGAGATCATAGGCACGGTGAACAACACGGTGGAGGAGCTCCATGCCACAGGGCAGAGCGTGGTGCAGGGGTCTGATGCCATAACCCAGCAGGTGAAGGTGTCGTCAGATTCGGTGGAGCGTATCTCCAGCACCATGGAGCAGATGGCCTCCAGCATGCAGAGCAATGCGCATGATGCCCTCCAGGCCGAGGGTATATCGCGCGCCGTGAGCGATGCGGTAGCCCAGGTAGCCGAGAGCAGCGGTAGCACGCTCAATGCCATGAAGCAGGTTTCTACCCGTATCTCCTTGTGAATGATATTGCCGAGCAGACCAATATCTTGGCGCTGAATGCCGCGGTGGAGGCTGCCCGGGCCGGCGAGCATGGACGGGGCTTTGCGGTGGTGGCCACCGAGGTTCGCAAGTTGGCCGAGAGCAGCCGTACAGCCGCCGACGAGATGCTGAGTTTCATGCGTACCAGCGAGGGGCTTACCACCCAGAGCAATGAGCTCATCGGCTCTTTTGTGGAAAAGCTGGCCGAGTTTGCCGAGGTTGTGGCTCGTATAGGGGCTGCGGTGCGCGAGGAAACCCAGGGCGTGGGGCAGGTGAATGCCTCCCTGCAAGAACTCTCGCAGGCTTCGCAGCACCATACGCAGAGTCTCCAGATTCTAGATAGGGGCGCAAAGGTGATGTTTGACGCAGCCAATCGGCTCCGCGATACGTTGGGCTACTTCCATCTATAGGCTAGAGATGGATGGGCGGTGGACTTGGAGCATCGCTAGCATCTGTAGTGGGCCTATGGGGTGCTAGCGGTGCTGCGTAGTTAGCCAATGGCTAGGGAGGGGCGGACGGCGTCTCTCCCTAAATTTTTTGCCGTGGAGTACCGACAGGGGCTGTTGTTTGCGCAGCGGTCCAAGCGTTCCAAATCCTAGCTACCCTGAGGTTTTTGCTGCGCTACCAGGGGCATTGCGCTGTACTGGTGTAGAGGAATCGAGTTTGTCCAGGAACAAAATCCCTCCTGCGCTGTTGTTATACGGGAGGGTGCTGATAAGATTTTTCGCCATTTGCTCGGAATTTTGCCAAATAGTATTACCTTTGAATTGCCATAGGGCGATTGTGAAAGGGGAATAAGGATATGGAATACCAAGAAAATATCCCGCTGCTCGGGCACTTGAACCATTGGTTTGGTTTCGATTCCTTCAAGGGTAACCAGGAGGCAATAATACGGAATGTGCTGCAGGGGCGCGATACGTTCGTACTCATGCCCACGGGCGGCGGGAAATCGTTATGCTTCCAGCTCCCAGCGCTCATCCTGCCGGGTACGGCCCTGGTGATCTCGCCCCTCATTGCCCTCATGAAGAACCAGGTCGACCTAATGCGGGGCTACAGCGAACTCGATGGCATAGCGCACTTCCTGAACTCTTCGCTCTCTCGTCGGCAGATACAGGAGGTGAAAGACGATGTGCTGGCAGGCCGCACCAAGCTTCTCTACGTGGCGCCAGAGTCATTGACCAAGGAGGAGAATATCGAGTTCCTCAAAGGCATTCAGATTTCGCTCTACGCTGTAGACGAGGCGCACTGCATATCGGAGTGGGGGCATGATTTCCGTCCAGAGTACCGTCGTATCAGGCCGCTTATCACCGAGATTGGCCCAGCGCCAGTCATTGCGCTTACAGCCACTGCTACCCCGAAGGTGCTAGACGATATCCAGAAAAACCTGGGTATGACCAATGCTGTGATCTTCAAGTCCTCGTTCAACCGCCCGAATCTCTACTACGAGATCCGGTCAAAGGACAACGCCACCCGCGAGATACTGCGCTATATTCGTGAGAATGCGGGTAAATCAGGCATTATCTACTGCCTGAGCCGTAAGAAGGTAGAGCAGATGGCCGAGGTCCTAGGGGTGAATGGGGTTAAGGTTCTGCCTTACCACGCGGGCATGGATGCTGCAACCCGCACGCGCAATCAGGATGCCTTCCTCCACGAGGAGGTGGATGTGATAGTGGCCACCATCGCCTTCGGCATGGGGATAGACAAGCCCGATGTGCGCTTTGTGATCCACTATGACATGCCCAAAAGCCTAGAGGGGTACTACCAGGAAACCGGGCGGGCAGGGCGAGATGGAGGCGAGGGGCATTGCATAGCCTTCTACTCCAAGCAGGATGTGAATAGGCTTGAGCGGTTCATGCAGGGGAAAAGCGTGCCAGAGCAAGAGATAGGGCGCCAGCTCCTGCAAGATACCATTCACTACGCGCAGGGCGGTGACTGCCGTAGGCTAATGCTGCTGCATTACTTTGGCGAGGAGTACACCCAGAAGAACTGCGGAGCGTGCGATAACTGCCTCAACCCGAGGCCGCGCTTTGAGGGGCAGGGTTACCTCTCCACCATGCTCAAGCTGCTCAAGGAGATCGGCGAGGGTTTTAGGGGCGAGCATTTGGTGAACATTCTCATGGGGTCTGAGTCTGCAGACACCAAGCTCTATGAGCATTTTAAGCTGCCAGAATACGGGAGCGGAAAGGCAGAGGGCGAAACGTTCTGGGATAGCATTGTCCGCCAAGCAATAGTGCTGGGGTATATTCGTAAGGACATCCAGCGCTACGGACTGCTATTCATCACCGAGAAGGGGGAGGATTTCCTCCGCAGCCCGCATAGCATACAGCTTGTGCGCGACCATGATTACGAGACTGAGGAGAGCCAGGATAGCGCCCGTGCCGTGCCAGAACCCGGGGGGGGGATAGACAGCCCGCTGTTCCAGATGCTCAAGAACCTGCGAACCGACGAGGCTAAGCGCCTGAAAGTTCCCCCCTTCGTGATATTCCAAGATACTGTGCTACAGGAGATGACCATCCACTACCCGCTTACGGTAGAGGAGCTGCAGTACCTGGGAGGCGTGAGCCTTGGCAAGGCGAAACGGTATGGGAAACCATTCGTGGAGCTGATAAAGCGCTACGTAGAGGAGCAGGAGATAGAGCGTCCGAACGATCTGGTGGTTAAGGTGGTACCCAACAAGAGCCAGCAGAAGGTGGCGCTAATCCAGTGCATCGACCGAAAGATGGATTTTGAGGATATAGCCGAGATGCGCCGGATAGAGATGGATGAACTCCTCAAGGAGGTAGAATCCCTCGTGGCCTCTGGCCTTCGCCTCGATATAAGCTATTTTGTAGACCAGGTGGTGCCAGAGGATGTGCAGGAAGAGGTGTATGATTACTTCAGAAATGAGGCCCAGAGCGATTCACTCGAAGAGGCCATGGCTGCGCTCAAAGGGCTGGACATTGAGGAGAACGAACTGCGGCTGGTGCGGATCAAATTCCTCTCTGAAATGGGGAATTAACAGCGGGCAGAATTTAATAGGTTGAACCCCTCATTCACACCCAGAGAATATCAATATACAGGCTAGGTGGGGGGAGTATCCCCCTTTTCTTCATGCTTCACGATTCTGACAACGAGTATACCGACGAGCCAATAGGCATTACAGCTACCAGCGAAGGCGACAGTGATTTCTGGGAGCGCGTCCGAGCCATTACGTCATCTGGCGCATCGCCTGTTGCTAGAGGGGTTAGTGTGCGTATGCCCTCACCATTTGGTACGAAGGGTGTACAAGCTTTTGCCTTTAGCCCTTCAGAGGACTTCTACTATGCGGCAATCCAGATGGTAGAGCGGGAGGAGGAAGAGCCCATAGTCCCATTCAAGGCCTACTACCCCACCTACGCGAAGATGAACTGTGCGCAGCAGCTGAGCTACTTCACCTTCCGCAAGCTGATGCGAAGGGGCATATACCCAGAGGTCTCGCTATCCTACGTGTTCGTCTACATCTACGAGATACTCATGAACATCGGGGTAAAGACCCCCGCGCAGGGGTTGGCGATACTTGAGGAGATTCGCGATGCCTATTGCCCCACGTATCCTAACCTGGAGTACTACCTAGACCCGTGGATGTGCGACTACGTGGTGTACTACGACCTTCGCGATAGGATTCCTGAGTTCTTCGAGGGGGAGATACGTACCGACGCTGCAGCGGAGATCCTACAGCATTACCAGGACGTTACAGACCAAGAGCTCTTTAGCGTCATGGTTCGGCTCTCTAGGACTCAGCCGGATAAAAGCCCGCTGTACCGCAAGTACCCCGACGAGTTCACAGCCATTGTGGCGCGGTCCATACGGTTGGCGGCTCCCGTTTATTGCGCTGGCACTCGCCTTCGGTTCGAGACGGTAT
>JABCOB020000059.1 GCA_013333835.2 Bacteroidia bacterium | reverse complement strand
GGGTTTCGCCTTAAGGCGAAACCCGAACATGAAGCGGCCCAGGTAGGGAGTTGGTAGGGCGAAGGTGGGGAGATGGTAGGGCGAAAGGTAGGCGTGCCGTCCATTCACAACATCGCCACAAGCGCGGCGTGGCGTGCCGCGTCGCGATTAAAGTGTGCCGCGTCGCGTTAAAGGACCCCGTGTCGCGATTAGTTAGTGCCTCCTCCTCGCGGCTGGCGATTTTTCCTTTTTTTCCTACCTTTGCCCCGGAATTCTGAACACAGGCTATGGATTTGGAGAATACGGAAGGGATGGAGACGCCCGAGGGGCAGGACGAGGAGCTATCGGCTGATACGCAAGGCCTAGAGGAGGGGGAGGCATCTGGCCCGGAAGGGCAGAGCAAGACCACCGCATCATCGCCCCAGGGTAAGCGAGCAGTGCAAGCCTTCTTGCAACGGTTGGCAGACCCCGCCCTCCCGGTGCACGCCCTCACGGGAATGTATAAGGATTGGTTTCTGGACTACGCCTCATACGTAGTGCTGGAGCGCGCCATCCCCAACCTGGCCGACGGGCTAAAGCCTGTGCAGCGGCGCATACTCCACTCCATGAAAACCCTAGAGGATGGCTGGTATCACAAAGTGGCCAACATTATCGGGCACACCATGCAGTACCATCCGCACGGCGATGCCTCCATCGGGAGCGCGCTCGTGCAGCTTGGGCAGAAGGACCTGCTCATAGATCCGCAGGGCAACTGGGGCAATATCCTCACGGGCGATGGCGCTGCCGCCCCGCGGTACATAGAGGCGCGGCTCACCAAGTTCGCGCTCGATGTGGTGTTCGACCCCAAGAATACCGAATGGACGAAGAGCTACGACGGGCGGAACCAGGAACCCGTAACGTTGCCCGCCAAATTCCCCCTCCTGTTGGCGCAGGGGGCTACTGGGATCGCCGTTGGGGTCTCCACCTTTATCTTTCCGCATAATTTCAACGAGATCGTGGAGGCGGCAGTGGCCTACCTCAAGGGGCAGGAATTCTCGCTACTTCCCGATTTCCCCACGGGCGGGCTGGTAGATTGCGCCCGGTACGCCGATGGGCAGCGCGGGGGGAGGGTGAAGATCCGTGCAAGGATTCAGAAAACTGACAAGAAGACCCTTACCATCACTGAGATTCCCTTCACTAAGACCACGGCCTCCCTCATTGAGTCGATTAGAAAGGCTAACGACGAGGGCAAGATTCGGGTGAAGAGGGTAGAGGACAACACCGCGGCCAACGCAGAGATAGTGCTACACCTCGCGCCAGATGTGTCGCCAGACAAGACCATCGATGCGCTCTACATATTCACCGACTGCGAGGTTACGGTGTCGCCTAGCGCCTGCGTTATTGACGGCGAAAAGCCCCTGTTCCTAGGGGTGAGCGACATACTGCGCGCCTCGGTGGACAGGACGCGCGATCTGCTGGCCGATGTGCTCCGTACCCGGCTCGGGGAGCTGGAGGATACCTGGCATTTCGCCTCGCTCGAACGCATATTCATTGAGAATAGCATCTACGAGTTTATCAAAGTATGTAAGACAAAAGAGGCTGTGCTGCAGACTATTGAGGAGCATCTACAGCCCTTTGTACACCTGCTGCGGCGTCCGCTGGTGAAGGATGACATTGTTCGGCTTACCGAAATCAAAGTCATGCGTTTCTCGCTCTACGACTCCCGTAGGGCCGATGACCTGATAAGGAAAACGGAGCAGGAAATGCTGGCTGTGCAGGGTGATCTGGCCGATATAACGGGCTACACCATAAGGCATTTCAAACGGCTGGGCAAGGAGTACGGCGCTGCATTCCCCCGACGCACCGAGGTGGTGAACTTTGAGGAGATACTGGCTACGCGGGTGGTGGCGGCCAACAAGAAGCTCTACGTGGACCGGAAGGATGGGTTCTTCGGGACGGATCTTAAGGATGCGGAGTACGTGGGCGAATGCTCAGACATAGACGATGTGCTGGTGATACTCCGCAGCGGGCGGTACATGATAACCCCGGTAGCAGGAAAAAAATTCTTCGACAAGGATATTCTCCACATAGGGGTGTACAACCGTGCCGATGGGCGAACCACCTACAATGTGATCTACCGCGATGGGCGTAATAGCGTAACCTACGTAAAGCGCTGTGCTATAGGCTCGCTTATACGCGATAGGGAGTATAACCTCACCCAGGGCAGCCCGGGCAGCAGCATCCTCTACATGAGCGTGAACCCGAATGGGGAGGCAGAGGTGGTGCGGGTATCCCTGGTGGTGCCGCTGAAGATGAAGAACCCGTCCTTTGATTTCGACTTCGCCACGCTGGCAATCCGCGGGCGCGCAGCCTTGGGGAACATCCTCACCAAGAAGCCTGTAGGCAGCGTGAAGATCAAGGAACGGGGCGTATCAACGCTCGGCGACCGGAAGGTCTGGATAGACAGGGACGTAAACCGGCTGAATTTTGAGGGGCGTGGGGAACTCTTGGGCGAATTCGGGCAGAATGACTGCGTGCTGGCCGTATATGCTGAGGGTACATTCCAGACGCTGCCGCCTGACCCAAGCACGCGTTTCGGCGAGCATCCGATTCTGGTGAAGAAGTTCGACCCCGGCGAGGTATTCACGGTAGCCTACTACGATGCGGGGCAGGGCTACTACTACCTCAAGCGCTGCAGCTTTGAGGCGGGCGAGGCCACACGCTGCTTCATCTCTGAGGATGAGGGCTCGCGGCTGGAGTGCCTCTCTGCGGATGCCTATCCACGCCTGGTGGTCTCCTTTGCCGGGAAGCACATTGCACGTCCGCCAGAGGAGGTAGATGCTGAGCAGTTCATCGGGGTGAAGAGCTACCGGGCCAAGGGCAAGCGGATCTCAACCCTTACGGTGGGAAAGCTCCGATTTGGCGAGCCTATAAGGCCGAATACCCCAGTAGCGCCCAGCAGCGAGGCCGAGCAAGAATAGCGCACCCCAGCAGCATTACACGGGTTTGCGAGGGTTCTTTTTAGTAGCGACGTGGCGTGCCACGTCGCGGTTAAAGCGTGCCGCGTCGTTCTTGGACGGATGGTTTTGTAGCGATGTGGCGTGCCCCTTCGCGATTAAGTGCCCTCCCATATTATTTTTAAGTGCGAACATATACGCCGATTTCCACGTTACATGGGCAGAGGGGAGGGCGTGGGATGAATGTTGGGTTGGCTTTCTTTGCTCTTACCCCTAGCTAATCAGAATCAGCATGCTATCTATTCCCTTTGAGAAATACCAAGGCGCTGGGAACGATTTCGTAATCCTACCGCCAGAGTCCGCTTCACTTCTCCCCCACGATCCCCAAGGGCTAATTAGCCATGAGGCGGTAGCACGCCTGTGCGATAGGCACTTCGGAGTGGGTGCCGATGGGCTGATGGTGATCTACCCGGGCGATGGTGATAGGATGCCGCGGATGGAGTTCTGCAATGCAGATGGCTATCCGGCCCAAATGTGCGGGAATGGAGCGCGGTGCGCCATTCTCTACGCGCAGGATAACAGACTCTTTGGCGAGGAGATTGGCCTGCAAACATCGGTGGGCGTATTGCGCGGGAAAATACCCGAAGAGCGTAGAATCGCCGTGCAGATGCCCGATGTCTACGAGATTCGGGAGGAGGGGAGTAGCGGCGGCCTAGTGCTGAATACCGGGGTGCCCCACCTAACGCTGGAGGTAGCCAACCTGGAGGATTCGGCGTTAATGGCAACCCTAGCCCCCGCCTTGCGCCAGGATGTGGAGCGCAGCACGGGAGGGGTAAATGTGGACTTTTACACGGAAGATGCTGGGCACTACGCACTACGGACCTACGAGCGGGGAGTGGAGGGCGAGACGTTGGCCTGTGGCACTGGCGCGGTGGCCGTGGCGCTTTCGGTAGCCTACCGTGATGAAGGCGTGGGGTCGCCTGTGGTGTTGCGTCCGCGGGGTGGGATGCTTGCGGTATTCTTTCGTCGGGCTGGGAGGGGCTTTCAGGATATTTGGCTCGAGGGGCCAGCTCAGCGGGTATACAACGGCTATTTTTTCTGGTAGGCGCAATATTCGTAAACTTACGCCCGTTACTAATTTCACAGTGGCACAGGGCGCACTAGAATGCAACGAAAAGATATGCGTAGCAGGGGCTTAGTGGTATGGGTGGTTATCCTGTCCCTTTTGATGGGGGCGGTGGGCGGTTGGCTATTCTCAAGGTTTGGGGAGAGGATGCCCAAGGCCCTTTTCCAAACGGCAGAGGATTCTGTGGCCACGCCTCCAGCAGCACGGAAACGGCTAGCGTTTGAGAGCGATTTCATCAACGCGGCTGCTGTTGCTTCGCCCTCTGTGGTGCACGTGCGAACCCGCTCCTACGTGGAGGAGGTGAATCCCTATCGGGGGTCGATTATCGAATTCTTCTTCGGGCCGCAGCCCAACGTGCGCCGGCCGGTGGAGGCCACAGGCTCTGGCGTAGTGGTGGCTCGCGATGGCTATATAGTAACCAATAACCACGTGGTGGCGAACGCCCGTGCCATAGAGGTTACACTGACCGATGGGCAAAGCTACCGCGCCCAGCTGGTGGGGACGGACCCGCTTACCGACCTCGCCATGCTCAAGGTTACCCCTAAGGCCCCCATCCCGGCCATAGAGCTTGGCCACTCTGATAGCCTACAGGTGGGGAGCTGGGTGCTGGCTGTGGGTAACCCCTTCAATCTGCAGAATACGGTGACTGCAGGCATTGTGAGCGCCACTGCGCGCACGCTGAATCACCAGACCAACAGGCCGAGCCTTGAGGCTTTCATCCAGATAGATGCTGCGGTAAACCCTGGCAATAGCGGGGGGGCTCTGGTAGATCTGCAGGGGCAGCTGGTGGGTATCAACACTGCAATCGCCTCTCCCACGGGTAGCTTTACGGGGTACGCCTTCAGTATCCCCGAGACGCTGGTGCGAAAGTTTATAAATGATATGCTGGTATATGGTAAAGTGCGCCGTACGCAACTGGGGGTGCAGGTTACCGAGGCCAATAGCAATGGACGGGGCGAGGTGCGAGGTGTTCAGGTGGTGCGCGTGCTCCCCAATAGCAATGCGGAGGCCGCCGGGGTGCAGGAGGGCGATGTGATAGTATCGGTGAATGGGAAATCGATAGACACGCCTAGCCAGCTCACCGAGCGGGTGGGGATCGCGGCGCCAGGCGACACGGTGGTGCTCGCGCTGCGCCGCGGGGGAAATCTGCTGCAGCTGCAGGTGCCGATGGTGAAGTAGAACCCTCGTGGCACGCTGCCCTGCCGGGGGTATGGGCCTTCACGGTGCGGGCTGGTACTCGGCGCAGTACGGCATTTGCGCGCGTGGTGCTGCGGGCAACCCTATGCGGTAGACGATGGGAAAAGAAAAAGATTCCCGTGCTAGCGCAACATTTCCGCAGCAAATACGTTAGAGCTAGGTGTAGGTAAATTCCGAAATAGTAACTAAAAAATATAACGGTTCATGAGGCAACTTAAGATTACGAAGTCGATAACCAACCGAGAGAGCGCCTCGCTGGACAAGTATCTTCAGGAGATTGGTAAAGAGGAGCTTATAACGGTAGAGGAGGAGGTAGAGCTCGCGCAACGCATACGGAAGGGTGATCGCAATGCGCTGGAAAAGCTCACACGTGCTAACCTTCGGTTCGTGGTCTCGGTGGCTAAGCAGTACCAGAACCAAGGCCTCACGCTGCCCGACCTCATCAATGAGGGTAACCTCGGGCTGATAAGGGCTGGTGAAAAGTTCGACGAAACGCGGGGTTTCAAGTTCATCTCCTACGCAGTATGGTGGATTCGGCAGTCGATTCTGCAGGCACTCGCTGAGCAGTCTCGCATAGTACGCCTCCCTCTCAACCAGGTGGGGGCACTGAATAAGATCAACAAGGCTATCGCAAAGTTTGAGCAGGAGAACCACCGTACCCCCTCGGTGGATGAGCTGGCCAAGGATCTCGGTATGCCGAAGGATAAGGTGGCTGACAGCCTTAGGGTATCGGGGCGGCACGTATCAATAGATGCCCCCTTCAACGAGGCCGAGGACAACAGCATGCTCGATGTGATGCCCAATCCCGATGCTCCGTATGCTGACCAGGACTTGATGCGCGAGAGCCTAAGCCGCGAAATAGAGCGGGCGCTGGCTACGCTCACAGATCGCGAAAGGGACATTATAAAATATTTCTACGGTATAGATTACCCAGAGAAGACGCTGGAGGAGATAGCCGACGAGTTCGACCTTACCCGCGAGCGTGTTCGCCAGATTAAGGAGAAGGCGATACGCAGGCTGCGAGGCCAGAGCCGTTCGAAGAATCTGAAGGCCTTCTTGGGCTAGTAGCCCCATTCGTTCTACTATGGATATGGCGAGCCTCCGTGCGTTTTGGGGCTCGTCTTTTTTATATTCTAAGGAGTGCGAGTAGCATTGTGGGATTTTTCTTACCTTTGCGTCCAAATCCAAGAGAGAACTATGGATGTTGTCCAGCTCCTGCAGGCCGACCTGCATGATGCATTAGCGGGCGTGCTAGGGGTGATGCCCGAGCCGACAGATGTTGCGGTAACGCCCACCAAGGCTGAATTCGTTGGCGATTACACTCTGGTGGTGTTCCCGTGGGTGAAAAGGGCCCAGCGTAGCCCTGAGCAGCTCGCCATAGCAGTGGGCGATTATCTCTTGGAGCACTCAGCCGTAGTGGAAGACTTCAATGTGGTGAAGGGATTTCTCAACATCACCATCAGGCCGGGGGTGTGGGTGCAGGCTCTGCGAGAGATACCTCTGAATGGCACTTACGGCTTCGCCAAGCCCAATAGCTCGGGCCAGTCTATAATGGTGGAGTACTCATCGCCCAACACCAATAAACCCCTTCACCTCGGGCATATACGTAATATACTGCTCGGGCACTCTGTGAGCCAGATACTAGCTGCCATGGGGCATAGGGTGATAAGGGCTAATCTGGTGAATGATAGGGGTATCCATATTTGTAAATCGATGGTGGCATGGCTTCGGTACGGCCACGGCGAGACCCCCCAGAGTTCCCATATGAAGGGCGACCACCTCATAGGCAAGTACTACGTGCGCTATGACCAGGAGTACCGGCGCGAGGTTCAGGAGCTTATAGATTCTACGGGCTGCACAGAGGAGGAGGCAAAGTCCAAGGCCTCCATATTGCAAGAGGCCCAGGAAATGCTGCGGAGGTGGGAGGCGCAAGATCCTGATATCCTGTCGCTCTGGCGTAAGATGAACGGCTGGGTATACGAGGGGTTTGACACCACCTACAGCCAGCTCGGTGTAGGGTTCGATAGGGTGTACTACGAGAGCGAGACCTACCTTGCGGGGCGTACCATAGTGCTCCAGGGGCTAGAGCGCGGAATATTCACCCGCAGGGAGGATTGGTCGGTGTGGATAGACCTTCGGTCTGACGGACTCGACCAAAAGCTCTTGCTACGCAGCGATGGCACCACGGTGTACATGACGCAAGATCTCGGTACGGCCACCCAGCGCTTCCACGAGTACGCACTCACCAGCATGGTGTACGTGGTGGGCAATGAGCAGGATTACCATTTCCAGGTGCTCCGCCTGATTCTCAAGCATCTGGGGTACGATTGGGCTGACAGGCTCTACCACCTCAGCTACGGGATGGTGAATCTCCCGGAGGGGAAAATGAAATCGCGCGAAGGTACGGTGGTGGATGCTGACGATCTTATAGCGCAGATGGATGAAACGGCGCGTGCCACGGCTGCCGAGCTGGGTAAGGCTGTAGATCTGCCAGAGGCCGACCGCGATGCCATTCACCACGCTGTAGGGCTCGGCGCATTGAAATACTTCATCCTGAAGGTTGACCCCACAAAGACCATGGTTTTTGATCCCAAGGAATCCATTGATTTCAACGGGAATACAGGGCCATTCATCCAATACACGCACGCCCGCGGCTGCTCGGTACTCCGCAAGCTGGAGGATGGGGTAGGGGAAACCATGCCCCAAGAGGTGGGAGAACTCTCAGCCCTGGAGCGTAACCTTATCCGGGGACTTGTGCAGTGGCCGCAAGTGCTTAGGCAGGCTGCAGAGCAACTAAGCCCTGCCCTAGTGGCCAACTACGCCTACGAACTTGCTCGCTATTTCAACCAGTTTTACCATGATTGCCCCATAGCCAAAGAGCCTGATCAACAGCTCCGAGCCGTGAGAATAGCCAGCACCCGTGCAACGGTGGCGGTGCTAAAGGCCGCTCTCAAGCTCTTGGGTATCCACGCCCCTGAGCTGATGTAAAAAACACCTCCCCCTTTCAGTCAGCAAGAGGCAATGGTGCAACTACAGAATTCGGTATCTTGGGATGCTCTCCTTTGTGTTGGTATAACCTTTCCCTGCAGCAATGAACTATAGCGAAACGGTAGATTACCTGATGCGTGCGTTGCCCATGTACCAGCGCGATGGGGCAGCAGCCTACAAGGCCGACCTTTCCATTAGCCAGGCTTTGGATCTCTACGATGGCTATCCGCATCAGCAGTACGCAACTGTGCATGTGGCAGGCACGAATGGGAAGGGCAGCGTCTCGCATATGCTGTGCGCTGTACTCATGGCTGCTGGCTACCGTGTGGGGCTATTCACCTCGCCCCACCTGGTGGATTTTCGTGAGCGTATTCGGGTGAATGGGCAGCTGGTAGACCAGGACTACGTGACGGATTACGTGGATCGGCATCGTGATATTTTTGAGGAGCTGCAACCGTCATTTTTTGAGATGTCAGCCGCTTTGGCTTTTAGCTATTTTGCTGACCAGAAGGTAGATATCGCTGTGGTAGAGGTGGGGATGGGAGGACGTCTGGATTCGACCAACATCATATCCCCGCTCTTGAGCGTAATCACGAACATAAGTCTTGACCACACAGCTTTCCTTGGCAGTACGCTCTCTGAAATTGCCGGGGAGAAGGCTGGGATCATAAAGCAAGGAACGCCCGTGGTATTCGGCGAGACGAATGAGAACACCCGAAGGGTATTTGTGAGCAGTGCCCGCCAGATGGGAGCGCCATTCCGCTTTGCCGATCAGGATTGGCGGTGTCTTGGGCAAAAGCAAGATGGGAAGCAGCAAAGCCTCACGTTTCAGCGAGCTGGGGATGGAGAAAAGTTAGAGGTGGTTACAGAGCTCAAGGGGGCGGTGCAGGCGCACAATATCCCAGTTGTGCTCTCGTCGGTAGAGATGCTGCGGGAGCAGGGCGTAAGGATACCCAAGGAGGCTCTTCTGGAGGGAGTAGAGCGTGCTGCATCGCTTACAGGTCTACGTGGACGTTGGGAAGAGCTAGCCCAAAAGCCTCTTGTGGTTTGCGATACAGGGCATAATGAGGGAGGGTTGAGGGAGGTGGTGGCGCAGATAGCCTCTACACTCCATGCGCACCTCCACTATGTGCTTGGGTTTGTGAATGATAAGGATATTGACCATATACTGCCACTGCTACCCACCGATGCCACCTATTACTTCTGCAAGGCCAGTGTGCCTCGGGCTATGGAGGCTGGGTATCTGGCAGGGTTGGCCGGTAGAACTGGGCTGCACGGCAAGGTCTACCAGTCGGTTGCCGATGCGGTAATGGCGGCTAGAGCTGCTGCCTCGCCAGAGGATATGGTGATGATAGGCGGTAGCACCTTTGTAGTGGCCGATGCACTCAGGGACTGCGAATGGTAAGGGACTAGAGCTTTTGCCCACGGCTCGTTTTACAATCAAACCCTCTTTTGCTATGGAACGGTTTACAGGCGATGTGGCGCAAATGAGGTTTCACTACACTACGCAGGTGCGCATTCGTTACGGTGAAACCGATGCAATGGGCTATGTCTACTACGGGAACTACCCACTGTTCATGGAGGTGGGACGGAATGAGCTGATGCGCTCGTTAGGATTCCCCTACGGGCGGATGGAGAGCGAGGGTGTGATGATGCCCGTGGTGGAGATGTATGTGAAGTACGGTACGCCAGCCCGATACGACGACCTGCTGGATATAACCACGGGAATCCTCGACATTCGGGGGGCCTCTGTGGTCTTTGGCTACCGAATGACGAGGGCGGTAGATGGTGTGCTGGTGGTTTGGGGGACTACCACATTGGCCTTTGTAGACAAGGAGAAACGCACGCCTGTGAGAGCTCCCAGATCTGTCCTTGCTAGGGTAGAGGAGGCAATAGCCCGCCAGAAGTAGCCCGGTGTGTTCGCCAACAGCTAGGTAGCAAGAGCCGATTTCCTGTGAATAGGGTGAAGAGAGTTTAACCTCTGGCAATCGTAGAATTTACACACACCATGCAGTTCTATCTTGTCTTTGGGAATGCGTTGGCGGTTTGGTTTGCCGAGTGGGGTTGGCTGCTTAGTGCGCTCTATTTCATTACCATAGCAGCTACGGTGCTGCTGGTGATACTCGATAAGCGCGATCCTACGAAAACCACGCTATGGGTGGTGGTGCTCGTCTTGTTGCCCGTGTTGGGCTTTCTCCTCTACCTGTTTTTCGGGCGAAATCTCCGTAGATCCCGTATCTATAAGCGCAAGAAGCCCATTGATCTCTCTGGCCTTCGGGAGTCGATAGATCCCTACATGGTATCACTGCCCGAGTGGGTGGAATCTACCTCCTCTAGCGTCAATGCCTCTATTGCGCGCCTGCTGCTCAACAATAGCCGCTCTCCAGTGCTGCGGGGTAATAGAGCGAAGGTTTACCACTAGCGGCGTGAGGCTTTCGGTACTCTGCTTGCCGACATTGAATCTGCACGCGAATTCATCCATCTGGAGTACTATATCTGGTCGGCCGATACGATAGGGACGATAATGGCCGAACTCCTCATGGCTAAAGCAAGAGCTGGCCTCGATGTACGTATCCTCTACGATGCTGTGGGTAGCTGGGGACTGAGCAAGCGCTATGTGCGTGAACTCCAAGAGGCGGGTGTGCAGATTTTCCAGTTTCAGCGGGTGCGATTCCCCTATTTTGCTGACCGTCTCAATTACCGCAACCACCGGAAGATTGCAGTAATCGATGGCATCATCGGGCACATGGGGGGGATGAATGTTGCCGACAAGTATATGGATGGCGACCCCAAGCTCGGTTCGTGGTATGATAGCCAGCTGCGCCTCGTAGGCCCCTCGGTGGCGGCAATGCACCTGATTTTTATCAACGACTGGGATTTCGTAACCCACTACGCGCACCCCTTTGAATTCCATAGGGTGGAGTACCCCAATACCCCAGAGAATGTGGCAGTACAGGTGGCTGCTAGCGGCCCGGAAACCAACTGGGCTACCATAATGCAGGCGTATTTTACTGCGATTGCCAAGGCGCGCCACCACATCTACATCTGCTCGCCCTACTTTGTACCGGATGAGAGCATCCTCACGGCGCTGCGGACAGCATCGTTGAGTGGAGTAGAGGTTAGAATCCTTCTCCCGGCAAAAAGCGATTCGCGCTTTGTACACTGGGCTACCAGGAGCTACATCCAAACGCTACTGGATGCAGAGATTCAGGTGTACCTATTCCAAGGCGGGTTCAACCACTCGAAGACGGTGATGATCGATTCAACCTGCTGCACCATAGGCTCTGCCAACATGGACATCCGAAGCTTTGAAGATAACTTTGAGGTAGTGGCCCTTGTGTACGATTCAGCACTTACCCAAGAGATGGAGGCCGATTTCTTGGTGCAGCTGGAGCGCAGCCAGCGGGTTTCGCCCATTGCCTGGAGGGAGAGGGGATTCCCAGATCGTTTCAAGGATGCGGTGGCGAGCCTATTCAGCCCGCTGTTCTAGCAATGGAATAAGAAT
>JABCOB020000058.1 GCA_013333835.2 Bacteroidia bacterium | reverse complement strand
GTACCTCAACCGGGCCTCTACCCGCATGGAAGAACCCTCTGAGGGGGCATTGCCCGCCCAAATCCAATGAACCTCAGACCTTTCTATAAAAACCACTTGCCTATTCAGGTAGGGGTGGTCATGCCCCTGCCCCACGTAGAGCGTATTGGTCTGCACATCCACACCCAGCACGAAAAGCGGCAGCGCTTTCCCCCCGATATTGAGCCCTTTCCGCTGCCCCACGGTGTAGAAGTGCGCTCCCTGATGCCGACCGATTTCCACGCCCAAGGATGGGGCTAATGCGTAGGGTTTAGCGCGTGCCGGCAGGTCAGAATCCCCAGGGGCTGTTTTCCCGCCTTCCCCATCCCTTTCCACTGGGCAATCTCGGGCAATCTCTACCACTGCCCCCTCCTTACGTTCCAGCTTCTGCGCTAGGAACTCCGGGAGATCCACCTCGCCCACAAAGCAGATACCGTAGCTGTCCTTTCTAGCCGCAGAGGCTAACCCTAACTCCCTGGCCAGCCCGCGCACCTCGCCCTTCAGCATGCCGCCCACGGGGAATAGGGCATGCTCCAGCTGCTGTTGGTCTACCTGGCAGAGAAAAAAGCTCTGATCCTTGCTAGCATCCACCCCCGCAAGCAGGCTGTGGTACTGGGTGCCGTGCGGGTCTACCGATTCGCCCTTCCTGCAGTAATGCCCCGTGGCCACGTACTCGGCCCCCCTTGCCCGTGCCACCTCCCAGAACGCCTTGAACTTCACCTCTCTGTTGCACAGCACATCGGGGTTGGGCGTTCGCCCCTTTCCGTATTCGGCAAAGAGGTAATCCACCACATCGCGCCGGTACTGTTCCGAGAGATCCACCACCTCAAAGGGAATCGCGAGCCTACGGGCAACCAGCATGGCAAAATCCACATCCTCGTCAAAGGGGCAATTGCTCTTGGCCAAGCCCGTAGTCTCCGTCCAATTGCGCATGTAGATTCCCACCACATCGTAGCCTTGCTGCTTGAGCATGTAGGCCGCAATGCTCGAATCTACCCCGCCAGACAATCCCACCACTACCCTTGGCATAGCACCACCCACCATCTTGGGAATCCTCGTATTAAGTTTGCGCACCCCCGCACGGTGAAGGCCGCCCCAAAAGCCCCATCGAACCACTGCGCGCTGCGTAGCCTGCTGCGCCCTTGCTAAAGGGGGGCTATCCGACCTTCTTCCCTCGGGGGTCGGCTGGTGAGATCTCCCTCAAGAGCCTACGCATCTGCGCGCTGTCTTGCAGGAGATGTAGCCCCTGGTGCAGCACGCTATCCCGCGCAAGCGCCTTGGCAGCACGCCCATCGGCGTAGTAGTAGCGCGACGCGATCTCCTCCTCCAGCAGCGTGGTGATTAGCGGTAGATTCTTGTCAAAATACTCGCTAAAACTCCGCTCTATTGCCCTATCAGCGCTATCCAGATAGCCCTGCAGCAGCTCGTATTGATCTTCACCCTTGGCCATATCGCGCAGCTGCTTGGTAAGGCGGAGCATGGAACTCTTGGCGGGGTAACCCTTCTGGATCAAGAACCGTTTGAAATCTGCAATATCCCCCTGTGAGGCCTTGAACTCCACCACGGGAGGTATGCTCGGATGCTGGCTCCTGTAGAGGGTGGCGTACTCAAAGAACCCGAGCTGCGCGTAGAGGTTTGCTACAAACAGCGACTGATTCCCACCGTCGGCCTCTAGGTCTGGCCATACACCGCCCCCATCGTACACATAGCGACCGTGCCGGGTCTGGTAGCGCGTGATGAGCGAATCGGGTATTTCGCCCACCGCGCCATTCTTATCGCGATGCGCGTAGTCCAGCGCCTGTATGCAACGTCCGCTGGGGGTGTAGTACTTGGCGGTAGTAAGCTTGAGTATGCCACCGTAGGGCAGCGCACGGGTAGTCTGCACCAGCCCCTTGCCAAAAGTCCGTTCGCCCACTATGGCCGCCCTGTCCATATCTTGCAGAGAGCCCGCCACAACCTCGCTTGAGGAGGCGCTCTCCCTATCCACCAGCACCACCAGGGGCAACGAGGCAAAGCGACCCTCGCCGCGGCTAAAAGCCACCTCATCCTTGCCCACCCGCCCCTTCACCATCACCACGGTATCGCCGCTCGGGATAAAGAACCCCACCAGCTGTATGGCCTCCTCCAGCAATCCACCCCCATTCCCCCGGAGATCCAGCACTACGCCCGTAAGAGGCCCCTTTTTCTCCAAATTCACCAGGGCCTCCTCCACGGCCAATGCGCAGCCGTGCGTAAAGGTGGTGAGCGACACGTAACCGACCCCATCGGAAAAACGGTGCGAGAAGCCCACGGCCGGGAGGTGAACCCGATCACGTTTGAACTTGATGGTGAGCGTATCGGCCCGGTAGGGGCGTCGAACCCGGAGCGCTATGGTAGAACCCGCCACCCCCTTTAGGCGGTTGCTAACCTCGGTTATCGTTAGCCCACGGGTGGTCTGCCCATCAATGCTCACCAGCGTATCGCCAACAAAGAGCCCGGCCTTGGCTGCTGGCGCCCCCTCGTAGAGCTCAGCCACACGGGCATACTTATCGGCCTGCTGCACCAGCGCGCCTATACCTCCGTAGTCGCCCGTGGTTAGGGTTTGGAACTGCTCCCTGCCCTCCTCGGGTATATAGGCGGCATAGGGATCAAGCTGCCGCAATATACCCCAAACGGCATTGTTAGTAAGTTTCTCCGGGTCTGGCTCATCCACATTCATCAGCACCGCATCGCGAAATACCGTGAATATGGTCTCCATGCCCTCGGTCAGCTGGAATTTCGTGTAGCCCGTGTAGAGCCCGAATAGCAAACCCGCTGCCACCACCACCAGGGCCAGCCTACGCCACCAAATACGTTTCACCATAGAAAATCTTTCGTCAGATTCAATTTTGACTTAATGCAATGCGGCATCTTTTATTGCGACGCGGCACGCCACGTCGCTACTAAGACCGTTATCACCCCATCGCGAGGCGGCACTTCTAATCGCGAGGCGGCATGCCACGTCGCTACTAAAGCCGTTAGATAAAGACCTGTTCATCTTTCCTCAAAACGCCCCAACGCTGTGGCTATTGCCCAAGTTCCTATACCTGCTCTAGCAATTTCTGGAGATCTACAGGCCCTTCATCCCCCTGGGCAAGCCAATCGAGCACCTTGGCTCTACGAGTAAGGTCACCTACCATCTTGCCAGGCACCACCCATTGGTCAAACTCCTCGGCGGTCAGGAATCCCGATTCAATGGCCGAATCCCGCAGGGTAATCCCCTTCGCGTGGGCGTTCTTGGCAATCTTGGCGGCCTTCTCATAGCCTATATGGGTGTTGAGGGCGGTAACCAGCATGAGCGAATTGCCCACCAACCGCGCTACCACTGGCCCATTGGGCTCTATACCATCTACGCAGTGCTTGGTTATCGATACGCAGGCCTCGCCCAGCAGGCGGGCAGACTGTAGGAAGTTGGCGATTATCACGGGCTTGAAGACATTCAGCTCGAACTGCCCCAGCATCCCGCCCGTAGTTATGGCCGCATCGTTGCCTATCACCTGGGCGCACACCATGGTGAGAGCCTCTATCTGGGTGGGATTCACCTTGCCTGGCATAATGCTAGACCCCGGTTCGTTGGCCGGGATCGTAATCTCGCCAATCCCGCTGCGTGGCCCCGATGCCATAAGGCGGAGGTCGCTTGCGATCTTCATGAGCGACACTGCCAGCTGCTTAAGCGCACCATGAGCCTGCACCACCGCGTCATGCGCCGCTAGCGACTCGAACTTGTTCTCAGCCGTAACGAATTTGTACCCAGTTTCCCGGGCTATCACCTCGGCTACCCGCTCTGCGTAACCCTTTGGTGTATTGATACCTGTACCCACTGCAGTGCCCCCCAAAGCCAACTCGTAGAGATGCGGAAGAGTGGAATTCAACGCCCTCAACCCATGCAGCAGCTGAGACACATAGCCACTGAACTCCTGCCCAAGGGTGAGGGGGGTGGCATCCATCATGTGGGTGCGCCCTATCTTCACCACATCCCACATGGCCACCGACCGCTTGGCAAGAGCCCTGGCAAGCATGGCCACCCCTGGCATGGTAACCTCCCAAAGCACCTTCACCGCGGCTATGTGCATGGCGGTGGGGAAGGTGTCATTGCTCGACTGCGACTTGTTCACATCGTCATTCGGGTGTATGAACTGGGGATCTGCCCCTATTCTCAACCCCTTAAGCTGCTGTGCGCGGTTGGCAAGCACCTCATTCATGTTCATATTGCTCTGGGTGCCGCTGCCAGTTTGCCATATCACCAGCGGGAACTCTGCCCGATGCTTGCCAGCCAGCACCTCATCGCAGGCCTGGACTATAAGGTCAGCCTTCTCCTTGGGTAGCACCCCCAGCTCGCAGTTGGTAATGGCTGCGGATTTCTTGAGAACCGCAAAGGCCATGATGATCTCGTGGGGCATGCTAGCCGCCGGCCCGATCTTAAAATTCTCAAACGAACGCTGCGTCTGCGCCCCCCAGAGCCTATCGGCGGGCACTCGCACTTCGCCCATTGTATCGTGTTCTGTCCTGTAATCCATAGCCTCATCTATTTAAAGCAGCACCTCGCGAAGGTAGCAAAGAATTTTGGAATTGCGACACGGCACGCCTAGTATCGCAGCGCAGCATTAATAACCGCGACGCGGCACGCCACGTCGCTACAAACGCCAGAAAACCCGTCGGGGGCACTCGCAGGTGGGCGGGCAACCCGCAGGCCTCACCTACGGCAGCGCCCCTACCAAGAACAGGAAGACGCCCTATAAAAGATTGAATCCATACGGACCTTTTGCTGCGCCTCCCCTTTGGAATACGGTGGTTTAAACCCTATTCTCCCGCTCTTCGAAGGACGTAGCGACGCGGCGTGCCGCGTCGTTACAAACGTGGCGCACCACATTCAACGCACGTCAATCGCGCTCGCTACACCGCCCCAATCGCAATAGACCATACCGCAGGGCCTCTGCGAGTCCCAGATAAACGGCACAGCATTAATAACTGCGACACGGCACGCTTAGTATCGCGACGCGGCATTAATAACCGCAACGCGGCACGCCACGTCGCTACAAACGCCAGAAAACCCGCCGGGGGCACTCGCGGGTGGGCGGGCAACGCACGGGCCTCACCTACGGCAGCGCCCCTACCAAGAACGCGATAAAAAATCCCGTCATCGCGCCCCCTGGGCCGTACCTGCGCCCTACCAACCCCCTACCTGGGCCGCTTCATCCTCGGATTTCGCTACGAAATCCGAGGATGAAGCGGCCCAGGTAGGGGGTTGGTAGGGCGCAGGTACGGAGAAAACCCCACTCATACCCCTCCCCTACTCTGCAAAGGCGTAGGTGGTAAGGCACAAAGAGCCATTTTACCCCGCGGAGTGGCTGGCAAATAGGCATGGAGTTTTTTGCCAAATCGACAGAATTGACTATCTTTGTGGCAAGTAGGGTGTGTGGAGATTTGAATGAAGAAAACGCTTTCACAATGCGGACACTACGCGAACTGCGCGGAATGGTAGAGGAGGGGCTGGCTAAGCTCGCATATCCAGAAAAACCTTGGGGGCTATATGAGCCTATAGTCTACACCCTGCAGAGTGGCGGCAAGCGCATTCGCCCCGTGCTGGTGCTGGCTACCTATGACTGGCTAACCGGGGGGGGGCAGCCGCTCGATCCCATACTCCCCGTAGCGCTGGCCGTGGAGGTCTACCATAATTTCACCCTGCTGCATGACGACATTATGGACCACTCCGACCTGCGGCGCGGCAAGCCTACGGTAGTGGCTAAGTGGGGGGTGAACGGCGCCATCCTCTCGGGCGATGCCATGATGATCCTCGCCTACCAGATTCTCTGCGGCGTGAAATCTGAACAGTTTCCCGGCATCTTGGACCGTTTCGGGAGGCTCGCCATGTCGGTATGCCAAGGGCAGCAGCTCGACATGGAGTATGAGGGGCGAAACGACATAACACTCCCCACCTACCTAGAGATGGTGGAGGGGAAAACCGCAGCGCTCCTGCAGGGCGCGGTTCGTATAGGCGCCTACGCAGCCAAGGCCAACCCCGAAGTGGAGGCCGGATTAGACCAATTTGCACACGATTTCGGCATAGCCTTCCAGCTGCAAGACGACCTGCTCGACGTCTACGGGAATACCGCGACCTTTGGGAAGCGCGTGGGCGATGATATCGCGGTGGGCAAGAACACCTACCTCTCGGTGCTGGCCTTTGAGCATGCCGCCCAGCCCCAACGCGAGGCATTGGAGCATCTGCGCGATAAGGCGGCCTACCTGGACACCGAGGCGAAGGTGGAGCAGACGGTGGCCATATACAATGCTGCTGGCGTAGAACCCTTGGCAGAGAAGGGCATAGAGCAATACTTGAATGCCGCGGGCTCGCACCTAGCTACGGTAGAAAAGCGTATCGGAGCACCCGCCCAGGCTTTACGCGAGCTGCTCGCCAGCCAAATTGGGAGGACTTTCTAGCATTTTCTAACACCGAGCCAACGGAATTCATTGGGGTCTAACCCTGTGCATCACACTCTCTGCGAAGGTGCCTCTCTGCCCGAAAGTTTGAATTCTCCTTCTCGCGAAATAACTCTAAAAACCAACCACAATGAAAATAGTAGTACCCTGCGACTTCACGGAGGTTACTGAATTCGCCCTGCGCTACGCGGCACGGATTGCCGCAGTGCAGGATCCAACGGCTGAAATACACCTGCTCCATGTGGTGGAGAAGGGGCTGCTGGGCCAGGCTGACGAGGTAGAAAAACTGAAAGGGCAACTCGCGCAGTACGTCGATCTGGCCAAGGGGATCGGTCAGCAGCTACGGTAAAGGGTGAACTCCAGGAGGGGGCCATCACGCACACCATCCAGGAGTACGCTGAGGATGCCCGAGCCGACCTCGTGGTAATGGGAACGCACAGCATTATTGGGCTGGAGAGGCTCTTTGGAAGTAAGGCGATCAAGGTGGTAACGCGCAGCAATGTCCCCTTCCTCACGGTCCAGAAACCTCCCGAGGATACACCGCTTTTCCAGCATCTTGTACTCCCTATGGGCGCACGACCCGAGGAGATGACCAAGCTGCAATGGGTGGTAAGAACGACCGCCGGATTCCACACCCATGTACATGTGCTGGCCGAGTACTACCCAGACAAAGGGCTCACCAACAAGCTGAGCAGCAACCTTGCCTTTATGAAGCGCCTTTTCGATGGGCAGGGGATAGCCTACACCGTGGAGCAGGCATCCAAGAGCGGGAGCTTCAAGGTGCAGCTACAGGAGTACGCCCAAAAGGTGGGGGCCGATCTCTTCATGATAGTAATCTACCAGTCGACCACGGGCATCATGCCAGTGCTGAACACTATGGACCAGGAGATGATTGCGAATTCGCTCAATATCCCAGTGCTCTGCCTGAATCCCGCAATGGTGGTAAGCTAGGGAAACATAATAGCAAGGGCGGGGGTGAGGTTTGCACTTAACCTCTCCCCCGCCCTTGCGTTTTGCCAAAACCCCAGCCTCTCCGATTTCGGAATCTGGGAATTGCGCGCCTTGGTTGCTCCCTATACCTGCCTACTCGGAACTTCTACGGCTAGGCTACCTGCTAGTGGGCAGCCCTCCTAGTCATCGCCCCAGGTTACCGCGGGTGCTTTTTTCTTTTTCCCCTTTTTGCCCTTTGGGGCGGTCTTCGGGCGTTCTGTTTGCGCGGGCTTGGCGGGTTCGGTGCGGGTGCTGTCCTCATCCCAATGCACGTCAAATCTAGGGGTTTGCCCGCTCCTTTTGGCAGAGTCTCCAAAATCTTCATTCAGCAGCATCTGCAGCTCATTCTTCTCGGCCCGTACCCTATCGGCAATTCTAGCCTGCAGAGCCACGCGGTCATACACCACCCTGCTGTTGGCTGAATCGCCCTCAAGGATAAGGTAGAGCGTCGCCCAGTTGCTATTGGCGGGCTCCGTGTAGACCTGATCCTCCACCTCGCGGCGTCTCGATTTCAGCCGGTTGAAGAGGAGGTCTGAAAGCCCGAGTGCCACCTTGTACTGGTAGGACGAATTGAGGCTGTGCTGCCCGCTTAGGGTGAGGTCTATGGCCGTGCTGCGAATCCGCATCTCGGGGATGTAGAAGGTCCCGTTCTGGAGCTGCAGCCCATTGTTGGTGAGCGTGGAGAACTGGATGTCTCGCAGCTCTTGGAGGGAGATGAAAGTGGCAAGCCTATCGAAGGCCTCCACATCCCGCAGCGCACCATTGCGCACCGTCAGATTGGCGCGCGCGGAGATCTCGTTGGGCACGAATCGCCACCTGACCAGCGGGGCGGTGAGCGAGACGTTTCCAGAGAGATGCCCGCTAATATTCTGATGGGTTACCCGCTTCTGCCCAAAGCTATTAAACGCCTCAAATAGCCCTCCGAGCTCTACGCCCTCGGGGTAAAAATCGGCGCTCAATAGCTGCTGCGGCGAGGTGGAGTATTTCAGCCTGGCCGTACCATGCGCGCGTCCTCCAAGCAGCGTGGCATCGCCCACTTGGATTTTGGCCTCCGTGGGCAAAACGTTGAAATCGCCCTCCAGGTGCTCTATGGTTAGCCCGCAGTATTTACAGTCGTTCAGCCTGATACTCCCTGTTGCTCCCTGGCATATTGCCCACACATCGAATCGTTTCTTCTGGGTAAGGCTCGTATCCTGCGCACGTTCCGCTTTAGCGCCCACCCCCACCATAGCTATGGCGCGTACTAATTCCCTAATCCGCGCTCCGCTCACATTGGCATCTATCGTCCACTGCGCCTTGCTCTTACGGGCGAGCGATGACATGAAACGTTTCGCATTCACCCCTATGGCAACTCTAGCCCCATTCACCTGCCCCGTGATGGCGCCCTTCACCAGGTCGTCCTCTATGATGGTTAGCGCCCCCGTGAGGCCTCGGAGCGAGAGGGAATCGGTAGGCTGTAGATCCATATTATCAAAGGTGGCATCCATGTGCAGGCGGGGGTTCTCCATCTGCTGCGGGCCAAGGGAGTCGAGCCTACTCAGGGTGGTTACCAGCTCTGCGTTGGCATGTAGATCCTTGTAACCCAAGAGGTAGGGAGTGAGTGCCTGGGGTAGGAACTCAGAGTCGTGCAGGGAGGCCTGCAGCTTGGCGTAGATGCTGGGGTGGTTCAGATTAGAGAGCTTGAGGGTAATGCTGGCATGCGAGCGTCCGTGCTGCAGCTCGCACTCGGCTAGCTGGAGCGTGGTGGTGGTGGGCGATGCCGCTTTGCCGTTGTTGAATTCCCCACGAAAACGCACGAGCCTATACTTCTTCCCCTCGTAGTTTAGCGTGAGATCTTTGCCGCTAATGGCCATGAGGATGAGGATCTTTTTCCCGGTCCCCATAGTACCCTTGAGCTCTAGGGAGGCATTGAGCCGTCCATCAACCGCCAGGGTGGGTGGCAGCTGTATGTGGAACTGGGAGGCAAAGGCCAGCGCGGCCCGTAGATCAATGCTCTCGCCCTGCGCGCTGATGTCGGTATCGCCCGTGGCGTAGTTCACGCTCCCCATCAGGGAAAAACGATTTCGGTCGATAGCCAGCTTTGACTCGAGAATGGCAATGAGATCCCCCTGCTGCGCTATCTGCGCCTTGAGGCTAAACCCTTGTCGCTGCGCGTAGAGAAAGCTCCCCTGCTTAAGGTAATCCACTAGCCCCTCGGCGCGTAACGATAGGTTGCTTGCCCCTTTTGCAAATCGCCCCTTCGCCACGAGGCTCTCCACCGTTCCCCGTGCGTAGAGCTGCTTGGTGTCGTCCTTGAAATCGACAAGCATCTGCTGTAGGCGTACATTGTGCAGCTGGAGTGAGGCCTCTTTTGCGAGTTGTTCTTCTGGTTGCCTGTCAGACAGGAGGTTGTAATTGGTCTGCCCTTGGGCATTTTTCCGTAGGTTCAGCACGCCCCGCACCACTTTGAACTGCTCTATCCTGTACTCTCCCAGCAGCAGATCGATAGGGTTGAGTACCAGGAACACAGACTGGGCCACCAGCAGCGTGTCTGTACCGCGCTCTCCCGATGGCCAAGCGCCGGGGATATACACATCGCGCAGGTGTATGCTGGCCTGTGGGAAATTCGCAAAGAAGGTGAATTCTACCCCTTGCGGTGAAACCGGGACCCGCAGCCGCATGTTGATGGCCTCTAGCCCGCGACGGATTACGAGTTCGCCTATTCGCCGCTCTAGCGCAATGGCTGCAATAATCAACGCCACGAAGATAATGGCGAGGATTGCTGCAATCCGAATGGTCCAACGTACAAATCTTCTAGCCAACACCGACCTCATAAAAATGTACCCTCTTCAACTCCATGCCGCGAATTTACAAGTAATTCTCGTAGAAAACGGAATTATGTGGGCAAATTCACCTACCTTTGCTTTGAATATTCACTATGCGTACACGGCAAGATACCCCCTATGCTATGATTGGAGACCCAGCAATCTACCGCCTTCTCGAGGATCTCGCCATCCCGTTCGAGTACCATGAGCATGCCCCAGCCCCAACCATAGAAGAGGCCATGCGGTACTGGAAAGATATAGAGGGCGCCCATTGTAAAAATCTTTTCATGCGCAACCACAAGGGGAATCAGCACTACATGCTGGTGGCCGAAGGGGCTGTGGATATTGATATCTCGCGCTTGGAAAAGAGCCTTCATCAGGGAAAGCTCTCCTTTGCCTCGCCCCAGCGCATGATGAAGTACCTGGGGGTGGAGCCCGGCGCGGTGTCTCCGCTGGCATTGGTACGCGATGCTGACCACCATGTGATTCTCTACATGGATGCCCCGTTGCGCTCTGCCCCATCGCTATGTTTTCACCCTGGCGACTGTAGGGCATCGCTCGTTATACCCAACCTCGGCTTCCTGCGCTATATGGAACACCTGGGCAACCGGGTAATATTCTCCGATTTGGCACGCGCAACTCCATGAGGTGGGCCACCCGTAACCCTACCATTCCAACCTGCAAAGCAAGACCCGATTCTCGTTATTCATCAGCTCCCAATAAACGGTGCACGCTAGCCACTCACAGCATGAAGAGCATATACTCTATAGGCGAGGTAGAGCAACTGGTGAAACAGGGGCACAGCCTGGTAATTGCTGGCGAGGAGGAGTACCTCAGACTCCTATCGCCTGGGAATTGGATAGGGGCGGTGGCCAACCGATACCTAGGAACGGGGGCAGATGAGATTGAGCCCGGGATGCTTTTTGCTTTCGACCTGTCAGAGCATCTTCTAACCTCTAGGGTATGCGTATACCAATCGTTCAACCTCGACGGGCTTCAGCGCGATTGCTACGGGCACGGTTTTAGCGTAGTGCTAATGCCAGCCTTCAGCGAGGTGCACCGTTTTTACGGCATCTATTCCGCTACCCTGGGCTATAGGTACCTAAACCCCGTGATTGGGTGGGTGGCGGGCGCGAACCTAGGAACGGCAGACATGCTGGAACCGCTTGTGATAGATGGCCTCACCGGGCGTATCTACCCCGATAGGGCGGTGGTGCTCCACTGCCTGCTGAAATCGGACATTGATGCGAAAATGCAGGTGATCAACATCTTTGAACCTGGTGATGGGGACTCCATGGTATTCCCCGAGGCCTCTTTTATTGCCCGTAGCTGCTATGTGAATGGTAAGCTTGCCAACCTGGTGGATTACTGGCATGAGGTTGACCCCAACCCGCAGCTCCCCCTGGTAGCCTCCATCGGCGGTGCGCTTGTGAATGTAATGCCCCTGCAGCCGGTAGGGCATAACTCCATCACCATGTGTTCTGCCCTCATCCCTGGGGTGGAGTACCGTTTTGCCAAGCCGCCCGAACAGATGGCTGCCCAGCTGCACAGGAGGGTGAATGAGCTTGCGGAGAACACCATCCTGCTCACATGCTGCGAACTCCTACGCCCCTACCTGAATTCATCGACATTGCAACGTACAGATCTACAGGCCATCTATGCCCCGGGCGAAATAGCCTACTCTCTCCAGAATTTCACCATGGTGGGGCTATCCCTACACCAAAGGTAAAAAAGGAAATCCACCTACTTCTGATTCTGGCGGTGAATCAGAAGTAGGTGGATTTCCTTTCCGCTGGGATTTTTGTACTTGTTGGAGGTGTTGAATAGCACACCGTAGAGCCCCCAGAGGAGATCTCTTAAGCCTTGGCAAGGTGCGCCCCTAGCTGTTTACCACTTCTTTCTTTATTTTAGACTTCAGCACGGTGAAATAGTATATGAGACTACCGTTTTACTAGCCGTATACTCCTAGAGTGTCCACCGTACTCCAGCCAGAGGATGTAGAGCCCCATGGGTACATTTTCGGTATCTATGACCGGATTCTCTGGGTGTAATACGCCAGATTCCAAGAGCTGGCCAGTACTTGAAAGTAGGCGGTAGCGAATGCAAGCTGATACCCCCGAAATCTGGATTTTCCCGGCAAACGGATTCGGTGCTACTTGGAGGGTTGCCATCTCTGGCACCACAGCATCGGGCGTAGGTTCAGGTGGACGCCTGCTAAAGGTTACGGCGATATTTACATCGTCTTCCACCTTCCATAGCCCATCGGCCTGCTTGCTAGCACCCGTCACTACCAGCCCGTTATCTGCCAGTAGGTAGCCGTTATTGGGCTGGGGAACTATCTTCAGCAGGGTCTGACTGGGGAGTTTGTCGCCACTCCGCACCGTATCGCCATCTTCACGGAGAACAGTGCAGATTCCGCCTTCACCCACTGCTATGGTAACGCTGAACTCCGTGGAGGGTTGCGGTTTTTCATCCTCGGCAAAGGTCGCCCGCACGGTTACAGCACTAGCAACCTTGTACTTAGAACCCTCGGGAGCAGCACCTTCAACCGTTAGCCCTGCGAGCTTATGGTGAGCCTCGGGATTGGCTGTGATAGTGAGTAGCTCGCCGATTTTCACCCGACCGCCGCTCGGTACGGTACGTCCACTCTCAGTGGTTACCGTGCATGTGCCTGCTCCCGTTACCTCTACGGTTAGCCCAGCCTCTTGCCTGGTGAAAGTTGCCGAAAAGAGCACCTCGTCATCCACCACACGCCATAGGTCGTCTACGCGCTCAGCCCCAGTTACCTTCAGGCTATCTGGGCGCAGTTCGTAGTATTCCTCGGGCAAAGCCTCTACCCTGAGACGAGTGCCGTATCGCAGAGTGCTATCAGATATCTCGTTGTGGCTATTCTCGCAGGTTACCGAGAGTTTTCCGTGTTCGCAACGAGCTACTGAGATTTGGCATAGGCGCTGATGGAAGGTTACTTCTATACTCACCTCATCGCCCACCAGGCGGTAGAAGTCGTTGTTGGCCACCATGCCTGTTTGGCGGAAATCGTCGTGGTCGTTATAGGTATAGCCTTCGTTGGGGACAACCTCTATCTTCACCTTAGTGCCTTTATCCCAGTCAGTTCGGTTCTCAACTTTTTGCCCATCCTCGGTGGTTATAGTGCAGGTTCCTCTACCATTAATCGTAATGAACACACGGCTTTTACCGTTCTCCTTGGGCTTGTCTTTAGAGAATTTCACCGATATCCCCACATTGGCTATTACCCGCCAAAACTCCCCATCGTGCACTGCGCCAGTCACCTTTACGCTATCCTGGTTTACCCAGTAGCCTGCTTGGGGGGTTAGCTCCAGCTTCAGCAGAGCACCTTGCTTCACCTTGCCGCCATTGGTCAACTCCTGGCCGTCGCTGGTGGTTACCCTAATGCTCCCCAACCCCTCAGCCACCTCCCAGTTTACGGTGAACTCTGGGGTAGTAGAGGTAAAGGTCGCGCTTACGGTTACATCGCGCTGCACCACCCAGAACCCTTCTGCCCGCTCTGCCCCATCCACACTCAGTGTATCTAGTTTATAGCCATTTTCGGAGCGGGGGATCACCTTCAGCTTTTGGCCCTTCGTGATTTTTGCCCCATTGGCAAGCGAAGAGCCATCCTCAGAATTTACCGTTAGGGAGCCGTGTTCGCTTGGGACTATGGTAAGGGTAAATTCCGTGGGCTGAGGCTTATTCTTTTCCCTAAAGGTTACCGATATCGTTACATCGCCTCGCACTACGTAGTGGGTATCATTACGCTCAGCACCCACCACCATTACAGAATCTAGTTCCCAATTCTCGTCTGGCGTGGTTTCTACCCTAAAGCGTGTGCCTGCCTCCACTTGCGTGGATATTTCGCTATTGTCATCGAGTAGCGCACGGTAGGCTCCATGCTCCGTTGGCTTTTGGATTACACTGTAAAGCACGGGTTGTATAGAGCGTGTACACTCAGGGTTACCATCGGGTATAGCCTCCTCGTTCCCGCTTATCTTTATGCTGGCACAGGTAGCCGAGAGAGTGCTACCGCTGGGAGCCGTACTCTTCACATCGTAGGCAAGCCAGAAATAGTTATTACCCTCTGACAGGGGCGCAGGGTTATCTAGCGCAATGGTGAACCCATCGCCATCCACCTCCACCTCGCCAATTCTTGTATCTGCATTGAAGCTGCTGCCAGCCCCCGTGGTGTAGAGGGCAGCCTTGCGTATCTGGGCGAATGACCCCGAGGTGGTGAAGTTAATAGCACTCAATTTCAGGGGGGCTACATGGTACTGAGTGCGAATGTTGATCCCGAGCATAGGCACGGCGTTTGCCCCTGCACGTACGGGCTCTGTGGAAACTGGCGAGACCGTAGTGCCGAGGTAGGCCATAGGACGCTCAACCTCGCGAACTGTAGCCTCCCAGCCAGCCCGCTTATTGGCCAGAGCCCCTTTGAGCGTGGTGGAGCGAAATGCTACCGAAATAGCTCCCGTTTCGCCCTTGGCGGCAAACTTTCGAGGCTTTGTGAAACGATGGTCTAGCAGGTCGCCACTACTAGATTCCCCGTCGTATACCCAAAGTTCATCGTAGACGGCGGCCTTGTCATCGTAGAGGTCTATTTGGGTGAAATCCAGCTCTACGATTCTGCTGGGTGTCGTGGGCTTGAAGGTTATTAGCCAGTGGTAGCCCCCATTCTGGCGGGGGCCATCTTGTCCCCCATCATCGTAGAAGTTGGTGGGGTTTTCAGTTACCATGTATACGCCATGCCCTGCGGTGATGTTTAGCGCTCCGGGGGCGGCTTGCCCTGCTCTGGGCACGCCCTTTACTGTGGCCTCCCAGCCGGCCTTATTGCCAGCACCCAGGTATGAGGTTGGGGAGAAGAATACGGTCAACGCCCCCGTTGCGTCATCGGCCACCACCGTGTAGGGTTTATCCTTTTCATAGCGGCTCATGGCCACAGCGCTCTTGTCAATAGTATCTGCGTTATACACCTCTAGCAGGTCGTAGGTTGCGGCGTAGTCATCGTAGAGGTCTACCTTGTTGAAGTCGATCTGCACCACCATCTCGGGCGATGAGGGGTAGAAGGTTACCCAGTATTTAGCAGTGCCGAAGAACGGCCCGCGGCTGCGGTTTCCCTCCTTGCCCCCGTCGTCATAGAAATACAAGGGGGTTTCGGTTACCTTGTAGTGCTGATGCTCCCCCCTTTTCATTCGTACCTCGCTCGGGGCTATCGGATACGAGTCGCCTCCTGTTCCTTGCGACCACCCTTGTAGTGCACCTAGCAGCAGTGTGGCGAAAAGTGAAAGTCGAATTCCAAATTGCATGGTTTGTGGATTTAGATTATTTGGGAACGGAATTTACAGCACAACCCCTGTACCATAATGTCTTTATACTGAATAGCCCCACCGTTTCCTCTCCACCCGAATCCCCAGTAGCTCCACGGCATGCTGCGCGAGTTCGCAGGCCATATCGTCTAGCGATTCTGGATGGTTGTACAGGGTGAATACAGGGGGCATCACCACACCCCCCGCCTCTGTTACAGCCTGCATTGCCCGCAGATGGATGAGGTTCAGGGGGGTCTCTCGAACCATTAGCACCAGGGGGCGACGCTCTTTCAGGGTAACGTCGGCAGCCCGCAGCAACAGCGTGTCGGCAGTGCCAGCCGCAATACGCCCGAGTGTGCCTACGGAGCAGGGTGCTACCAGCATGCCCACGGCAGGGTACGAACCCGAGGCAATAGGAGAGGAGAGCGTGCTGTTCGGGTGCAGGGTAACCCGGGGGTGATTGGGTATCAGCCTATCGCCCATCTCATGCTGCCAAACCTCCACTGCATTCTGGCTTAGCACGAGGTCTATGGGGTAGTTTGTCTGCTCTAAAAGGGTCTGCACAACCCACCAAGCCAGTAGTTGTCCGCTAGCACCCGTAACACCTACAATCACAGAGGGTAACCTATCCATTAGCATCCCATTTCAGCCTGCGAAAGTAGGAAAAATTGCGTACACTGGCGGTTTTCTAGCAAAATATTCAGAAATTTGCAGAACTGCGCGCGGATGAATGGCATCCATCCTAAGCGGTGTAAAGTGCATGCAAGGACGTTGAAATAATACGGTTGCCCCTAGGGTATAGCAACAAGATGATGTGCTGCGTGGCACGTTGCTCTTTTGCAGCATCGCCCTCCAGAAAAAAACGATCACAAGGCTACAATACCCAATAATCCAATCCATTCCATGTCTCTCTCAATCTCCCATCTTTCCAAACGATTCGGTCGTCAATGGGCTGTGCATGACCTCAATCTAGAGGTGCCAACTGGCGTAATACTAGGACTTCTAGGCCCTAATGGCGCGGGGAAAACCACCACAATGCGCATGCTCACGGGTTACCTCATCCCAACCGAGGGCGAGGCTTGGGTGGCAGGCCAACGTGTGGATGCCGATTCCGTTGCCTGGAAGTCAAACCTGGGCTACCTGAGCGAACGGAACCCCTTGCCCGACGACCTCTATGTGCGCGAGTTCTTGGCCTATACCGCCCGCCTCTATCGGCTTAAAGAGAATCGCCAGTGCGTAGATAGGGCTCTTTCACTTACTGGCTTATCCCACATGGCATCCCGTAAGATTGCGGTGCTTTCCAAGGGGTATCGCCAGAGGGTGGGATTGGCTGCTGCCCTCATTCACAGTCCCAAAGTGCTCATACTCGATGAGCCAACCAATGGTCTCGACCCCAATCAGATAGCTGAGATCCGCCAAGTCATCCGCACCGTGGGGAGTGATACCACGGTACTACTCTCCACCCACATAATGCAGGAGGTAGAGGCTCTGTGCGATAGCGTGGCAATAATCCACAGCGGTGCGTTGGTAGCCCAGGGTACTACAGCAGAGGTATTGGCATCTGGTAGCGAGGAGGCAGTAGTGGTCGGCTTTGCAACCACTGTGGATAAATCTCGCATAGAGGCTCTTGTCCCAGGCTGTAGGGTATTGGCACAACCTGGTGGCGAGTGGCTCTTACAGGGCTACGGTGGAACTACCGATAGCCGTGCCGAGCTGGTGCGAATGTGCTCTGAACGGCAGCTTCCGCTTAGCACCATCTATGCCCGCCACTCGCGGCTTGAGGAGGTGTTCCATGCACTAACGGCAGGAAACGGACAACCTGTCCAGAAGAATTCTTAGCGGGCAGTAGGGCGAAACAATCGGGACACTATACCCCCTAATCACAACACGCCCCCTCTATACGGCAAACCTTAATAGCAACGTAAGACTCCCGAATCGCAGCACAGCCCCCTCACCGCAATACGGCAATTTATATTCAACCCCTTGCCGGATAATTTTTCGTACATATTCAGAAGGGCCATCCTTTAGTTGCTCGCATACTCTTCAATTTGCTCCCAATTATCGAATCCAGAGATGATCGCATAGAGAGTTACAAGCAGCATGAACGATAGGGGGGTACACTGTTTCTCCCTGTATGCGCAGGTCTTCTACCACAGGGATTGCATTCCGAATTTCTGTAGCCATAATAATTTTTGGTGGCAAAGCTAATAGCGATTAAGCGTCAATTAATTAAGCAGAAATTTAAAGCGTTTACACTGACTGTTAGGCCCTATACATGCCTATTTTTAAGGCTTTTGACCACATCCCTAGGAGATTTCGTAACCCCATTACGCCACAATAAAAAAGGGGGGAGGTTTACACCTCCCCCCCTAAAGAGATCTAATAGAAGCAGCCTGCGCTTACTTCAGAAGATTGGCAAACATTTCGCTCTGAGCCAACTTGCGGAACTCAACGTCCTTTTTCGCCCGTTCCTTGAGATCCGACCGCATGCTGATAGCCTCACGCAGATTATCAACAGCCATCTTCTCGTCCTCGTTGCGAGCCCCTATGATAGCAAGACCGTAGTAGGCTAATGGCTCATCCTTCTTCACAGTGTTGAAGGTGTTCTGAGCCGCAGACAGGTTATCGGTGAGCAGAAGTGCAAGACCCTGGTTGAAGCTATTTGAACCCTTAAGGTATTCAACGGCAGCCTTGTAATCACCTTTGAGAATCGCAACAAAGCCCAGATTCTGGCGAACCTGTTCTCCAGCATCGGTTGCCTTCACGTAGAGCTTCTCGGCATCATCGTACCGTCCTTCACGCACGGCTACAACCCCCTGATTATTGAGGATAGCCGAATTGTTTGGTTCGATGGCCGCGGCCTTATCCAGAGCAGACTTGGCACCCGACAGATCATTCTTGTTCAGAAGGATGCAGGCTAGATTGTTGTAAGCACGATAGGACTGGTCATTAGCCGCTGTAATCGCCCTGTAGAGTTCAGCCTTCTTGTCAGCATCATCATATAGGGTAACGGCATACAGTGCCTCGTTTTCGGGCAACTCGCCAATCTTACCAGCATCTACAAGAGCTTTGGTCTCTTCATCAGTACGCCCCTGAACCTGTACATTGGCCACCATCTGAGCACGACGCAGCTTGGGTAGGATGTCCTCAGCCAACACCTGGAATACCTTACCCATGTTGTGCATCTCACGGTTACGAACGTCGGGATCGGAGTACATTGAGAGAACGCGGAGGATCAGCTCCTTATCCTCAATGTTCGAGTTTTCAACAAGCTTCTTGAAACCATCCCAGTCCGTAGCCTGCTCCTGGATTTTAACCACATCGGTACGGATCTTATTCTTGCGGAGATTGTTCATCAGCCAGTCCTGGGTAACCTTACCACGCCCTTTAGAAAGGTTATCATTCAGGGCTACAGGCCCATCTGGCGACGCATAGGCATTGATATCCAAGCTCGTCAGCACTTGCTTCTGATCGTTAGAAAGCTGCTTGATCTGGTCAAGAAGTTCCTTAACGTCATCCTTGGTTAGTTCACCTGGGCGCAGCGTGGCCTGCTGGATGGCAAAATTGATCTGTGCATCCTTCAGCTCCTGCCGATCGCGTACGTAGTTGTGCGCAAGCGGGGTGGGTATCCCCTTATCCCCTTCTAGCAGCGCAAGGTTCTGGGTTTCGTTGATGCCGATGCCGACCTTCATCCCAGCAGGCAGCGTACTTGTCTTCCCTTTATAGTGGAGAACAAAGCGCAGCTCTACGGTCGACCGCATCATCTGGGGCTCATACTTGAACTTGAAGTCAACTTTGCAGCGACCACCGTTCGCATTCGATATTACGTCGTTATTCTCGGTAACATCTTCCCCCTGATAGGTCTTCGAAGGCAGCTTCAACTCGCCACCGTCATATACGATAACAGGGACTAGTTCGAGCATTGCCTTCTTGTGGAAGTACTTTGGAGGGAACGTGCCAGAGATTGAACCCTGCACGCTGTCTCCAACCAACACCAACGGATTTGGGTTGAGATCGGCCTTGATTTCCGAGGCCTTCTCAAGCATCTTCTCTGGGCTATTGCAGCCAACCATCATTAGGGCTGCTACAGCTGCCAGTGCTAGTAAAACCACTCTTAATTGTTTCATCTTGCTCTAAGGTTTGTTTAGACGTTTGGGCGTAAGTGTTTACAGAGTGCAAAGGTAGTACGAATTCTTAGAAAAACCGCATCTTTCCGAAAAAAAAGCCTTTTTCGCCCTTGCGAAATTGCCGTCAAAAGCTTTATTCTGATGTGAAAAGAGTAGCGTATATTCCTAGTATACAGGTACTACCCCCATGTTGTAAAATGCGAACGAATAAATATCGGCAAGCTCGGATATAATGAGCGAAGTTGGCTTACCTGCCCCATGCCCAGCCCGGGTCTCCACCCTAATGAGTTTGGGCGCACCATGCGGCTGGAGTTCCTGAAGTGTGGCGATGTACTTAAAGGAGTGCGCTGGCACCACCCGATCATCATGATCAGCCGTGGTAACTAGGATGGCTGGATAATTAGAACCTGGCTTTATATTGTGTATTGGTGAATAGGCATAGAGGTTATGGAACTGCTGCTCATCATCGCTCGTCCCATAGTCGCCAGCCCAAGCCCATCCTATCGTGAAATGCTGGTAGCGAAGCATGTCCATAACCCCTACCTCGGGGAATGCCACACCAAAGAGCTCTGGCTTCTGGTTGACTACGGCACCTATAAGCAGTCCCCCATTGGAGCCTCCTTGTATCGCTAGGTAATGTGGACTGGTATACTTCTCTGCCTCCAAATACTCCGCCGCAGCAATAAAATCATCAAACACATTCTGCTTATTCAGCTTAGTACCTGCTAGATGCCAACGTTCACCATACTCCCCTCCCCCACGTATGCAGGCGACCGCATATACTCCTCCCTGCTCCAGCCAGGCGAGCCTAGAAGAACTAAAGTAAGGTGTAAGGCTGATGTTAAATCCACCATAACCGTAGAGTAGAGTCGGGTTCTTCCCATTGAGTTGAAGATCCTTTCGGCAAACGATAAACATGGGGATCTCTGTGCCATCATGGCTCTTATAGAAGACCCTATCCACTTTATACTTGTCGAAATCAAAGTCAACTTTCGGTCGGAATATCTCCTTCATCTCCCCCGTAGAAACCTGATACTGGTAGACAACCGAAGGCACTGTATAGGATGTATAGGAGAAGAATGCGAGATCATCCTCCATACGCCCCGACACATACCCAGCACTTCCGAGTACTCCCAGATCGATATCCCGAACCAGTTCGCCCTGCAAGCTGTACACACTCATTCTGCTCGCTACATCCACCATGTAGGTTGCCACTAGATGCCCGCCGGCAAGTGTAGCTCCACTTAGCACATCTTTCTGCTCTGGTAGTACATCCTCCCAGCTCCCAATATCACTTCTATCCATGTTAATACGGATAAGCTTATACTTGGGAGCTTTATAGTTGGTATACACATACAGATCGTCCCCCACATTACCTATCACAGAGTAATCATAATCAAACCCAGTGGTTACATGGGTGAAGTCAGCCTTCTCTACCTTCAGATTTTTCACCCACATAGAGATGCCGTCAGTTCCCTCTGTTTCTGAAACTATGAGGTACTTCTCATCGTCAGTTACTAGGGCTGAGAAATTACGAAGCGGTTCTTCCTTATTCTCAAACACTAACCTGTCGTTACTCTGCGGCTGTCCTAGCGTATGGTAATAAACCTTGTGGAACTCATTCTTCACGCTTAGCTCTTTCCCTTTTACAGGGGCGGTGTAGCAGCTGTAGTAAAAACCATTTCCCTGCCAAGCGATTGAGGTGAATTTTGCCCACTTAATCTCGTCGGTCAGTTTCTGCCCAGTTGCCAAATCCATAACATAAATTGTCCGCCAATCCGAACCGCCATCCGCTACTAAGTAGGCTATGTACTTAGAATCGTGTGAAACCGAAGTACCCGCCAATGCCACTGTGCCATCTGCGGAGAACGTATTAGGATCTAGGAGTACCCTCGCCTCGCCATTCAGAGAATCCTTAATGTAAAGTACACTCTGGTTAGAGAGCCCCGACTTCTTGGAAAATAGGTAGTACTTTCCCGTAAACCACGGAGTAGACTCTACATCATAATTCATCAGAGCTTCTAGCCGATTACGGACGCTCTGCCGGAAGGGGATTCGATCAAGATATTTCTGAGTAACAGCGTTCTCCTTTTGCACCCATTCCCGAACTTCTGCCGCCGTATCATTTTCTAGCCAACGATATGGATCCAGAACCTGAGTCCCGAAGTAATCATCAGCCACCTCGTCTTTTCTCGTCTCAGGGTACTTCAAACTGCTATCGCACGAGGTAAGCACTGCTGAGAACAAAGCACCGAAAGCCATCGCAAATAGAATCCTGTTCATGCCTACGAATTATTATCTCCCGAGTACTAAAATTCACCCTTGTTTTACCGAGGATCGTACCCTCCCACGAATATTGCCTGGGATGGAGTACCCTTAAAAACAATGTAGAGGAATGGACGATCTACTTTAAACTCCACCTCCGGACGGAGAGCCATACGCACCATCGTTACCGCGGTAGCTGCCGCAGCCTCCGTTCCCTCCTCTTGCACATCCATCAGCACGCTATGTAGCACATCGCCAATACAGAGATCATTCGGTTTATCAGACATTGCGCTGAAATCAGCCCTCCCGTCGAAAAGCAACCCGAGCCCCAGCTTCTGCATAGCATCCCTTAAGCTCAGTTTGCTCGTAAACTTGAACCTTGGCAGAGACACATTCACATCCAACCAATCCATATCACGATAAAGCTCCTCTACTCCCTTCGCCGAAATTTCAGTTAGCGGAGTACCCACTGAATCAGGCATCACTATCATCATTCCGTACTCTGGATGCGCATAGGGTATCACTAGGGCTTGCAGCCCATCGCGTCGGATTACCCCTCCGTCCACCCTGCCGTGCATCATGGGAATTTTAACATCCCCTGAAACGCTATGGAAATCCTCTTCCAGCGTTCTGTCTTTCTCAAACTGCTTTGCCCATGCGCTCTTAAAGTAAACAGCATTCGTTAGCACCAGCTCCGTCCCTGGTACAAGGACGCCCGGCGTAACCAATTCGGTAATGAGCCCTTCCGTTTTATCCTTCACCCAACCATTAATCCTATCCGAAGAGAGCTGCGCATCTGTAGCCAAGGGAAGAGACTCCACAGTAGCCCGAAATCGCTCTTGTACCGCATTCGCATAGCTCTTCGAAATGGGGAATTTAGTATCCACCCATGCCGCATTTGCAACCCTCAGCTGGAGCTTGGCCTTGTTCAACTCTTGGGAGTAGGCATCATTCTCGTTGCTACTGTTCTCATTCTTGGAAGCATCGCTATCCTGACCATCTAGTACCGAGGAATCTGCCACCAGCCTAAGGAGCGTCAGGCTCTCTCCCCGCGCTCCTGCAGCTGCCAATCCCAATGCCTGCCTAATGCTAAGCGGCGATAGGCAGAAATGCCCCGTATCCCCCCCGCTTGCGTGCTGCAAACGCAACCCGAAGTCTAGTGCCGAAAGCGTATCTGAGAGCATCAACGAGTCATTTTGCGTTCCACTTGCAGATACGCTGCCTGCCCCTCGGCAAGCATTGAATATGCACATGCCTGCAAGCACTATACCTAGGCTGAACCACAATCTAGAAACTCTTCGCATTTTCTGATAAAATTAATGCCTCAATTCTCTAATACCACCTCTAGCTCCGTTACGATTTCACTAGCTATCTGTCGGTTAAACACCCCTACTCTACCAGAGACATTACGCCGACCCCCATTCCTCTTTTGCCATCCCTAAAGCTAAAGAAAAGGTGGTAGGCCCCCGTCTTGGTGCAAATCCAATCTATCGTCGGAGAATCGACCCCAGTAGCCGCATTGTAGGTTTGAGCCATCAGGCGGTTCGCATCAAAGATCTCGAGCTTCATTTGCCCCTCAAAATCCTTCGAGCTGGCTATCGCAAAACGGTATTTATTCCCCTTTTTCAGGATAATGGGGTAGCGCTGAATTTGAGGCGGATCGGAAGCCTCTAGCCTTACCTTGAAATCTCGGAGATAGGTAGCATCTGAGCCAGCCAAAGCTCCGCATATATCGAGCAACTCATCCTCTGTTTGCGCATTGGCCAACCGTGGTGTTAAAGCCAGCGTGAATAGGGCCGCAAGCAGTACTACAATGCGAATCCTCATGATTCTAAAATGCTAATTATTGGAAATTAAAACCGACCGTAGTGCCTCTATCTCTGCAAATATAGACTCCACCACTTCGGGTGATGCCTCTACTATCTGCCTATCTTTCTGTTCAAACGTCAGTACGCCGTCCACCACCTTGGATACGGGCTCTCCCTGCTCATAGGTTATCTTCACCCTATCGTACAGCCCCTTGAGCTTCTCCAATCTATCGGCCAACGACTGGATGTTGGCATCTTTCTCATAGAGCCGAAGCATGGGAATCAACGTAGCCAGCACCACCTTCTGGTCCGTTATCGTTTCCTCTATCTGCTTATTCTTCGTGAGCCGTGCTACCTGGGTGGAGATGTACATCCCCTCTATCCAGACCCCAGAAATGATTACCACACTGAGCGACCCCCGATTAGTACTTCGCAGGTAGGCATCGATCTTGTTGTAGCTCTCCTGGGATATGTAGATCAACGAATCGAGATTCTCGTTATTGGTCGCCAACCGCTTTAGCGTTGAAAAATCGAAAAACTGCCCTACCTGAATGCCGTCAGCCAACGATTTGACCGCTGAGATGTAGCTCAGCACAGATGAGGTCTTCTCGTACATATTCAGGTAGCCGAGATCCGTACCGTACAGACCCAATCCCACAGCCTTGCTGAAGCTTGTATTGAAGTGGTCGGCGGCATCCGTCGGTACCAGGTAATCCTTATTGAATGGCACTTTGAGGCGCTTGATCAGGGCAGCGGTCTCCACGGGCGACGAAATATTCTCCACCATACTCTCTATCACCTGCTGCGACACCGCAACCTGACGATCTGTAAGGAGAGAATCTGGAATATCCAAATCTCCGCTCGCATCACCCGTCCGAGAGCACTGGCAACTGCTGCCAAAGAGGAACGCTCCACCCAGAAGAATGCAGAGTAACTGTCTGTAGTTTAATAACATAGATTCTCCTTTCTATGATTTCGCCTCCCGAAAGTTAGGCATTATTTCTTGATTCTCCGCCGCACCCAGCTAAATAGATTCCCCATCCGACGTAAAAATTCGATATGTAGGGATACGTATAGCACCAGGCTCATCACCCAGATCATTGCCAAATCGAACCAGAAAGTATCGAAAAAATGCCCCAGCAGGTGCTTTCTGGGCGCTAAGAAGTGGGAGCGGATATCAAGCGCCGAGGTCGGCACCGGATCTCTGTACACGGGATCATACTGCTGCACCAGCTCATCTTTAAAAAGCAAGATCTTATTCTTTTCAAAGGCCTTTGTGGCGAGATCCGTTATGCTCTCATTGTGGTACGCATTCCGTTTTGCCTCATACAGACGGGGTTGCGTGGCTACCAGGTGGTTCACTATGGCATCCCGTTGCTGGTTCTTCGCCTGGAATATCTCGTTATAGTGTTCCTTAAGGGCCTCTAGGTAACCGACCGTCTCATAGAGAGCCACCTCGC
>JABCOB020000057.1 GCA_013333835.2 Bacteroidia bacterium | reverse complement strand
TTTGTGGCGGGTTACTACTCCCGATCTGCTGGGATGGGAGGTGTTGCGCAAGGGATGCGCGATGGGCATTCGGTGAACCCATCAAATCCAGCATCTTTCACCACCCCCGATAGCTTCACATTCGTACTCGATTTGGCCATGAGGGTTGATGCGCGCAATTATACCTCGGCCAGAGCTACTAAACCCGATGCTTCGGCGAGTGTACACCATATAGCTATCCAGTTCCCCGTGACACGCTGGGGGGGAGGAGCTTTGGGTGTGCAACCCTATACGCAGACAGGTTACGATTTCACGCGCTACGAGACAGATCAACGCCTCATTAGTGATATTGGACGTATTCGTTACCACCACCGTGGTAGTGGAGGTATAAACGATGCATTTATAGGGCTGGCAGGCAAACCACTATCGTTTTTTTCTCTGGGGTTCAATGCGCATTTTCTCTTTGGCTCTATCAACCATCAGCAGGATGGGTATATTCCAACGAATCGCTACTATGCAGATTTTACCTACACAAATAGGAGTGTGGTGCGTGGGATGCGCTTGTCTGCTGGTGCCCAATTGCATTTTGCGTTTGCCTCAGAGCATGCTCGGCAGCTGAACATTGGCTTTACCTATGATTTCTATCCTGTCTTCTCTGTCGACAATCGTTTGGAACTCAAGCAAGTGTACCTGAATCAGGAGTTGTCGGTAGCTCGAAATTACCAGCGACTTCATCGTTCGCTACGTCTGCCTCCCCGCTATAGTGGAGGGATTGCTTATCAGGATGCTCAATGGCTCATAGGTGGTGATTTTGCATATCAGGACTGGACGGGTTTTAGCCTCTACGGGGCAGATGAGCATATGGGCAAGAGTTTTGATGCCGGTATAGGTGTGCAGTGGCAGCCAAACGGAACGGATTTGCGGAGTTACGCTAAACGAATTCAGTACCGCCTCGGTGCTTACTACTCGCGAACGCCCGCGGTGCTGGCCTCTGAAAAGATTAACGATATGGGGATTACGGTTGGTTTTGGACTCCCTTACCGTCGTTCTTATTCCCTTGCCAACCTGGCATTAGCTGTAGGTGTACGCGGAACTAAAGCCAAGGCTCTTGTACGCGAGACTTATGTACGCCTAACCCTTGGCGTTTCACTCAACGATTTTTGGTTTGTAAAGCGACAGTATGATTAGGTGGTTACTGCTTTGGTGGGTGCTAGGGGAAACCTGCCTCTGTGCCAAGCAATGTGTAGCCGCTAATTGCGTTTAACTAATAAACGTTCTGAATTTTCCCATTCGCATTAGTATCACTCTTTATCCAACACTGCACACATGAAGAGTCAACGTTCGTTATTCATGCTTGTGGCACTAGTAGCAGCCACGGCTTTTTCGGTATCGGCACAGCCGCGAAATCCTCTCCTCGAAAACCCGAAGTATGGTCCGGATGCGAAAACAAGGGAGGAATGTCTTAAGCATACATCCTACTATACTGGATTTTACAGGAATAACAATTTCAAGGATGCAGAGCAGAGCTGGGGCATTGTCTACACCATATGCCCTCGGAGTTCTGAGAATGTCTTCATCCGAGGGATAAGGATGCTTAAGCTTGTTATTGCAGAAGAGAAGAATCTCCATCAGAAAAAGATCCTTGTAGACAGCCTCATGAGGATTTATGATAAGAAAAGTCAATACTATGGGAAGGAGGGACAAAACCTCGCACTCAAGGGTATTGATCTCTTTACGGTTGCACCAGAGCGTGAGGAAGAAATTGCAGATATTCTGGGTAAATCGCTCGAACTCGAGGGCGACAATACAGATCCTCAGGCTATGTTGGTCTACATGCAGGTAACCAAGAATCTCTACGCATCGTCAAAGCGCACAGCCGATGATGTGGTGAATCTTTACGCCCGGCTTTCTGGAATCTTTGCCAAGCAGATAGCTGCGCTACCCTCCGCTGACCAGATATCGGCCATGTCTCCCCAGAAGCAGGAAGAGGCAAAGGAGGAGGCCCAGAAGCTGAACCAAATGTCCGAGTCGCTCGACATTCTTTTCACAACGGCAGGCGTGGCCAACTGTGATAATCTGATTACCATTTACCAGGCAAAGTTTGAGAAAGAGCCTAACAATCTGGAGTTAGCTCGTAGCATTCATTCACAGCTGTCGGCACTTCGTTGTACCGATGCCGATCTGTATCTCTCGGTGAGCAAGCTGCTGTTCCAAGCGCAACCCACCTCGGCTATAGGGGTTGATATAGCCCGTATACTCCAGGCGAAGAACAACAATGCTGGTGCAGCAGACTATTTCCGGAGAGCGGTTGCTGCAGAGACCGATTCGCTGCGCAAGGCTAATATACTCTTGGAATTTGCCCAATTCGTAGGTACCCGTCAGGGTGAACTTCCAAAGGCGCGCACACTTGCCTATGAAGCTCTTTCTTTGAATCCCAACCTCGGGTATGCCTACCTGCTCATAGGCTCGCTCTACGCACAGACTAAGGCGTGCGGGGCATCTAAAATGGACAATGTTTCTGTTTACTGGGCGGCGGTAGATAAATTCAGCCGTGCTATGGCTGTTCAACCTGATATATCCAGTGAATGCCAAAAGCAGATTAACTACTACTCGCAGTTCTTCCCCACAACAGAAGAGATCTTTTTTCAGGATCTAGAGGTCGGAAAACCCTATACCGTACCGTGCTGGATTAATGAAAAAACTACGATTCGTGCGAAACAGTAGTTTATGTTCCTAGCATTGTACTTGTGATCGTACTACGAATTCGCATCCCGGTTTGCCGGGGATTTCCTGATGTACGTTAACCATCTCAAGGGCGAACGCTCCACTGCCGCACAGCGGTTGTGGGGTGTCCGCCCTTTTTAGTATGGTAATAGAGGTGTGGTCGTACCCCATAGTGAATAGAAACACGCTAGGTTTTGGATTAGGGAAAGCGTTCGGGTAGAATTGGAGCATATTTTTCACGCAATGTCGATTACTAGCTTTTGAGGGGTGATTGTGAAATAAGACTTCTGCAAAACTCCCATAAACGATGCTGCACGCCATGTCGCTACGGTCTTCGATAGGTTGAACTATCTACAAATAAATTAGTAGAGCCAGATTTTTTAGTTTAATACAACCGCCCTAGCGATCTTGAGCATTAGCAAGTTTTGAGCCATGAAGAGCTATTTTTTCACTGTGCGCAGCCATTCGGTTTTTTATCATTTGATTGCTGCGCTGCTGCTAGGGTTTACATTTTCTGGTTGTTCTAATTCGCCCGATGCAATTGATGATTATGTAGAGCTGACCGCAGCCCCTGTCATGGAGGCCGATTCCATGCATTGGTATAACACTGAAGAGGGGCATCTTACTTCTCATATCTATGCACCCCGAATGCGCACCTACGATCGAGATCGTGCCCAGTATGATGAATTTCCCTGGGGGATCGATGTGCAGGTTTACAATGATTCTGGGCGAGTTGTTTCTGTAATCCACGCCCTTTACGCCCTGTTTCAGCGAGACGAGAAGATTTGGGAGGTGCGATACAATGTGGTAGCTGTAAATGAGAAGGGTGATACCATCCGCACAGAGCAGCTCTTTTGGGATCAGAACCAGAAGCGAATTTACACACCTGCTTCAGTTCGTGTACGCACCCCCGATGCTACACTTTTGGGCGTGGGCTTTGAGAGCGATGAACGTTTTGACGAGTGGGTATTCCACCGTCCTACTGGAGTGATCTCCATTTGGCAGAAAGAGGAGTAGTTGAAGCTAGATATCTGAAAAAGCGAGAGTTGTTGCATAGGTTCACCATCTGTCGGTAAGAGAGATTAGGAATTCCTCTATAAAAGGCTCGCATCGGGGTCTTTTGCAGAGGTCTCTTTTTAGTTCTGAAGGCTAGGTGGAGTCCCTCCTTGGAAATCGTTCCCTTATCCCGTTTATATGCCCATGCCTCAATACGCAAAGGCTCTTTTGGATGAGCGTTACCGTAAGGTGATAGACTACTTTCAGGAAGCCATGCCGACTCCTGAGCCCGAGTTGCGGTATCGCGATCCCTACAGCCTCTTGGTGGCGGTTATTCTCTCAGCCCAGTGTACTGATGTGCGGGTGAATGCTATCACACCAGCACTCCTTCACGCTTATCCTACGCCAGCGGCCATGGCTGCAGCCACACCCAGCCAGGTCTTCCCGTACATAAGCTCCTGTTCCTACCCGAACGCCAAAGCGGACCATTTGGTAGGCATGGCCAAGGGGTTGGTTGAACGGTTTAACGGGAATGTTCCCACTACCGAGGCCGAACTCATTACCCTGCCAGGTGTAGGACGGAAAACGGCGAACGTGGTGCGTGCGGTTGCGTTTGGGCAAGCAGCCTTTGCCGTTGATACCCATGTGCATAGGGTAGCGCGCAGATTAGGATTAACCCAAGGGGCTAAGACCCCAGATGCCACCGAGCAGCAGCTTACAGCCCATATCCCAAAAGAGCTGTGGAGAAAGGCGCACCATTGGTTCATTCTCCATGGGCGTTATGTGTGCCAGGCTCGTAGGCCTAAGTGCAGTGAATGCGGGCTTGCCGATTTCTGTCCTCGTGTTGGAGTAGAATCATAGCCGGGGTCTGCTGTTTCCACACGAGAAGACCTACGCAAAACTCAAAAAGACGGCGCAACTCGGCAATGGTTCAACCGATTCTGCAACAAATCTTTCCCCCACGGCTTAGCCGCGAAGATTTGCACCCTTTGCTATCCTGCGGGTTCGAATCTTAGACCCCAAAGCTAATCCCGACCCCACGCGCAGTGCTAACCAGGCTTCCCTCTGGATCTACCAAGTTGGGCTGCATCACCGCCTCCACCAGCGGCACGGATATGATATTCGGATGCCTATAGGCCACCATTTCGCCGAATCGTTCCTCGAGAACCATTTCGAAAGCCTTCACGCCGAATTGCGTGGCTAGCACCCTATCGTAGGCTACGGGAATTCCTCCCCGTTGGAGGTGTCCTAGCACCGTCTCGCGCATATCAGCCTCAAAGCCGCGTGTTTTTAGGTCGTGTACCAACTTGTGGGCCACCCCGCCAAGCCGCAGGTTTTGGTAGCCGATCTCATCGCTTTTGGCAGAGGTAATCTCGCCGCCCCTTGGCATGGCGCCCTCGGCTATCACCACTATGGCATGCCCTTTGCCGCGATTAAAACGCTTCTCGAGCCGCTCCTGAACCTTTACGATATCGTAGGGGATTTCTGGGATGAGGCACACCTCCGCGCCACCAGCTATGGCCGCATGCAGGGCGATCCAGCCCGCATTGCGCCCCATTACCTCCAGCACTAGGACGCGGTTGTGCGAGGCTGCCGTTGTTACCAGCTTGTCTACCGCCTCGGTGGCTATTTGCACAGCCGTCTGGAAGCCGAAAGTGAAATCAGTAGATGACAGGTCGTTGTCTATCGTTTTCGGCACCCCTATGATGTTCAACCCCTTCTCAAAGAGTGCTTGGCTTATCCGTTGCGACCCATCGCCGCCTACACTTATCACCGCATCTATACCGAGAAACTGTAGCTTACGGAGCATCTCATCGCTCCTATCCACAGTAGTCCACGTACCGTCGGCCTGCCGTATGGGCCACGCAAATGGACCTCCTTTATTGGTAGTTCCGATTATGGTGCCACCCTGCACGTGGATGCCCGATACGGCATGTTCGTCGAGCACTCGGATTTCTGTAGGTTCACTCAGGATGCCATCAAAACTCTGTATGCCGCCTACCACCTCCCAGTCTCGTTCCTGCGCCGCCCGTTTCACTACCGCGCGGATTACCGCATTCAGCCCCGGGCAATCGCCACCTCCGGTGGCCACCATCACTCGTTTCATAGGCGTTCGTAATTTTTGGGAGGTGCTGGCTAAGAGTACTGCGGCGGCTTGCAGACGGTCGCTATACCATACCAGCCCGGGGTGAGGACGAAGGGCCGTTTTCTGAGCAGCCCGCTAGTGATTCTTGTAGGCAGGGCAAGGTACCTTGTTGCTGCCCGAGCAGCTCACTACGCACATTCCCCCTAGTGCCACTAGGCATAGTATCAGTACAGTCAAAAATATACGCTTGCGCTTCATCGCCCTGCTACATTAAGCAATTTGACCTCTTTGGATGCCCTATTCTACCATCCAAATTCAGCCCCAAAGGTAGGCATTATCTCGTTACTGGCAAATACCGTATAACCACCTTTGCTGGTTTTATTGACCGAGTGATCATTATGTGAAATTTGAGATTTTATAGTACATTGATAATCAGTGTATAAATCTACTAGCTCGTAATCGTTACCATTGAGATTCGTTGGGTAACTTGGGTAGTCGATGGGGTTTCGTTACCTTTGCAAACATATTTTTGCTTCTCTGCACATTTTTCTGGAAGGACTTTCACGTTTGCAAGCGCCAGAGAACTTTTAGTAACTAATGAGATTGGGCGCTTTACTTTGCGCTAGCATTTACGGTATGATCTACCAGCATTGGCAACCCCTTTTTTTTCGTCTCGTTCCGCATTGCTTATCCAGCGTTCTTCTAGTCCTGCTAGCCATATTGCAGGGGTGTAGCGAAGTGCCGCAGAGTGGGGTAGAGGTAGTGAATCAGACAAAGAGTCCCGCAGAATTTGAATACCTCCTCCCCGAGCAGGGCGATTCTGCCAGATGGGATAGGCTGATAGTCAATTCAGAAGATCATTCATTCCTGCCAGTGTACCCTCAGGTGGCTACATTGCTTACGGTCGGCGTGCCTGGGCATTGCGCACGGACCACCATTTTGATAGGCCCTGCAGATCATCCGACAATCACGCTAACCCCACACGGCCTGCAGCTTACAGGGATGGAGGAAGAGGTTAGGCTGCAGAAGCTTCGGGCTTACCTTACTGCAGCGCAGGATTCATTAGCCCATGCCAAGTATGTCTACGAGTTGCTCCCCAAGCTCCCCACGAGCGACTCTGTCCGCCTGCAGACCGTTCAAGATGCGGAGAAGGTCATACGCAATACCCGAGAGTACCTCTCCGATTTTATTCACCAGCGTCCCTTCAGCAAGGCGTGCCTCATTGCGTTGCTGTCTGACTATGGGGAGAAATTACCCTACCTGAGCATTGCCGAGCATGACTCGCTCTTCCGCTATACATTGGCCAATCTTGCCAGCGTTTACCCAGAGACGCCGCTCCTACGCCGCATGCGGGTAACCATTGAGAGGAAGGATTCCGCAAACGCCCTCTCCGCAGATAGCACCCTTACTCCCCAGCGAGGAGTGCCAGTGCTGGATACCCTTCGTACACTCCTTGCCCGCCTTATTCCCCCGCAGCCAGTGCCGAGCTTAACTCCACCATTTCTAGCAGTGGTAGCGCAGAAAATAGATGACACGGCCTCCTATGCTAGCCACTACCTCCGAGAGCTGGAATTGCTCAAACCGCTAGGTGTTCAAATCCTTACCATCAGTCCAGCTCACGATTCGGAATGCGTTACCCTTTCTGAGATCAATGCCGACTCTACGGTATCTCTCTGTACACGGAATAATCTCCCCGGGCATCCATTTTCCCAGGCACTCCAGATTCGTATCACCCCGGTGGTTGTGATGATTGATGCCAAGGGCTACGTCCACGCCATTAACCCATCTGTGGAGCAGGCCGTTAGCTATTTGAATCCCATCAACCCCAAAATGGCAGGTCGCCCTGTGCCTCGGGCAGCTACTAGAACGAGCAATCAGGCTGGGTATACAGTAGCCCCCGTAGTCCGTTAACCATCGCCTTTCCGCCCATTTTAGGGTAAACCAACAGCAAGCGCATGCAGCCTACGAAGTCCCTCTTTTTCGCCTCAGACTTCCACTTGGGGCTGCGTACCTCAATCCCCCCAGTAGAGCGGGAACGGCGTGTGGTGGGCTGGTTACAAACCATCGCGCCTAGGGCGGAAGCCCTTTACCTACTGGGCGATATATTTGATTTTTGGTACGAGTATAAGCGAGTGGTTCCCAAGGGTTTTACCCGATTCCTTGGGCAACTCAGCGCCTTTGCCGATGCGGGGATTCCTGTCCATATACTTACGGGTAACCATGACATTTGGCTTTTTGACTACTTAGCCCAAGAGTGCGGAGTAGTGGTGCATACCCAGAATTTTACCCTCTCGGCAGGGGGAAGCACATTCTACCTCAGCCACGGTGATAGCCTGGCAGACACTAGCCTTGGGTTTCGGCTGATGTCATCGTGCTTCCATTCCCCTATACTACAGAGAATTTTCTCTACACTGGTGCATCCAGATTTGGCCATGTGGCTGGGCCATACGTGGTCTGCCCACAGCAGGGAGAGCAAGCCTCTATCCCGAGCGTGGCGTGGCGAGGAGGAGTCAGTGGTCAGCACGGCCAACAGGCTCTGCGCGCAGCAGCATATAGATTTCGTCCTGATTGGACATCTCCACCTTGCCCTCATTCATCCCCTTGTCAGGGGTAGCCATCTGGCCATTCTAGGTGATTGGATTCAGGCCTGCACCTACGCAGAATGGAATGGGGCCAACCTGTCGCTGTATCGATACAGAAATCCTGGCGAAGAGCCAGAACTCTTGGCGCAAGCCTCCCCAAGCGTACACCAATAGCCCGTTGTACGTACGGTTGCGCAAACTCCGTAAGAAGACCTCGGCAAATTCTTTATCGCGATGCGGCACGCTTAGTATTGCGCCACGGCGCGCTTAGTATTGTGCCGTAGGTGCGCACTTAGTATCGCGACGCGGCACGCCACGTCGCTACCAAAACCATCCACGCTGCGCTTGGGGTGGTGTCGGGCGGGGGAATCTTCGCGGTTTTCGCGAAGATTCCCCCGCCCATCGTATTCTCCCATCACCCCCTCCATCACCACCTGGAGCCTGATCCCATTAGCAGCTCTCGGGTTCTGCCGGCGGGAGCTTAATGGGGAGGATGCCGAATTGGCGATCCATCTCTGCAGCAATAGCGGGAATGAAGATCAGCAGCTTGTTGAGGAAAAAGTTGTAATGCTCCTCCATCACTCCCCGGGCGAAAAGTGAGGCATCGGGCAGTGAGGTAGTGCGGCTCATGATGTCGAGAGATTCGCAGATACCATCTATTTTTCGGTAGCGGTAGATGCGATTATCCTGTATGAACCCGGGCAGCATACGTTTCCAGAAAGGGGGAAGCCAGCGCCAGCGTACCAGGAGCTGTAGGTAGAATTTGGCGAGGAAGGGGCGAAGAGGCGTATTGGAGAAGAGGTGCCAGTTATCGGCAAGGTAGAAGTCCAGCACCACGTCGAGAGCCACACCGGCATATTTGGCATAGCCTGGGCGTAGCAGCCTGCGGCATTCGGCCATTGCGGGGTGCGAATCGGTAAAGTAGTCGATAGCCCGGTGCATCATGATCCCCTCCCGAATCCTAGGGGAAAAGTGGGAGAGGGGAATCCCCTTTATGTGGTCGGCAATAAAATTGCCGAGGCGTATATTGGGGTCTGTACCCGCAAGGTAGAGATGGCCGAGGAAATTCATAGGGCTATGTGGGTACTGTATTTCTTCCCTGTAGTACGAAATTTCAGGACGATTAGTTGCTTCTTGCCTCGGGGTATCCCGCTACCGGAGTTCTCTGTCCTTCTCCCTCCAGGAATTCTACGATGAAATCGCGCATTTCTGCCGCTACATTTCGCCCAAAGATTTCGGGAGGAGTGCCCTTGGGGGCAAAGGAGGCTATACGTTCGAGCCAGCCATTTTCTAGAGGGGGGGCTAGCAGCGTCCAGCCAGTTTCTAGAATCTCAACGAACTCGTATTCAGACCGCAAGATCACGCAGGGTTTACGCAGCATGTAGGCCTCTTTTGGGATACCGCCCGAATCGGTCAGCACGCGTTCAGCCCCCGCGAGGAGCTGGAGGAATTCTAGGTAGCCTTGGGGGGGGATTACGCGTACCGATGCCGGGAGTTCTACGTGGTGTTTCTGGATAATAGCCTGCGTGCGAGGGTGTGCGGCAAATACCAGTTGGCCTACCACCACTGAGGCCAGCCCGCGGAGTACCTGCCCCAGGCGCACCGGGTCGTCCACCGTGTAGGGGCGGTGGAGCGTGAGGATGCTGTATGGGCCTTGTATACCGAACGCCTGCGCCACCGAGGGTTTAGCCTTGGCCACGGGTAGCGATAGCTCTAGGGTATCGACCATGATATCGCCCGTGCGCTTGGTGATACTCCCTAGGCCCTCGCGCACCAGGTTATCTACAGCGTTCTGGGTGGGCGCGAAGAGAAGGCCGCAGGTGTGGTCTGCTACTATGCGGTTTACCTCCTCGGGCATTGCCATATTCCAGCTACGGAAGCCCGCCTCTACGTGTATGGAGGGGATGTGGAGCTTCACGGCGGCCAGCGCACCCGCGAGGGTCGAGTTGGTGTCGCCGTAGACTATTACCCCATCGGGACGTTCATCCAGCAGTACCCGCTCTATCCCCTCAAGCATCCTCCCCGTCTGTTCGCCCTGGGGGCCAGAACCCACCCCGAGGTTGTACTTGGGAGCTGGGATGTGGAGCTCTTCAAAGAGCAGGTCAGACATGTTACGGTCGTAGTGTTGCCCGGTGTGCAGCACGATGTTCTCGGCCACCGAGCCAGTGGCAGCAGCCATCGGGGCCAGTTTCACGAATTGCGGCCTTGCGCCCACCACGTGCAGGAGTCTCATTCGGCAAATTTTAGGGTTCAGTCCTCAGCTATAGTTAGGTGGATCAGGTCGATACGGTTGGCATCCACCTGGAGAATGCGGAACTGGAAGCGGTCAATCGTTATCACATCGCCCGGCTTGGGGATGCTAGGCTGTTGGGAGAGGATGAACCCCGCAATGGTGTCATATTCCTCAGACTCTGGGATGTTGAGCTCAAGCTGTTCATTCACCGCGTCCACCTCGGCACGGCCAGAGAGTAGGTACTCGTTAGATCCTGTCCGTCTGATGATTACGCTCTGGGTATCGTGTTCATCGTTGATTTCACCGAATATCTCCTCCACCAGATCCTCTATCGTGATGATGCCAGCCGTACCGCCGAATTCATCCACCACCACCGCGATACTCGTTTGCGATTTGATGAATTGCTGCAGGAGTAGCCCCGCCCTCATGGTTTCGGGCACAAAGGGCAAGGGGCGCACCACATCGCGTATTGCCCGGGGGTGGCTAAAGAGTGCCTTAGCATTCACGTAGCCTATGATATTGTCTATATTCCCCTCGTACACAGGGATGCGCGAGTAGTTCGAGCTGATGAAAAGCTCCTGGAGCTGGGGAATCGTATCGGTAACATCAATAGCCGCCACATCAGGCCTTGGCACCAGGCAGTCGCGGACCTTCGCCTCATGGAACTCGAGGGCATTCTGGAATATGCGTAGCTCACTGGTGGCCGGCTCATCGCTCACCTCTTGGGTGTGGGCGGCCTGGTCTACCAGGTTGTTGAGATCCACCCGGCCGAAAGCGCTTACGGGCTCCGTGTTGGAGAGCCGATGCCCAGTGATGAGGCGCAGCAACCAGGCCGAAAACTTGGTGATAAGCAGGCTCAGGGGGTAGAAAATTGCGTAGAAGAAGGCGATGGGAATAGAGAAGAAGCGTAGCACCCCAATGGGATGGGCGCGGAAAAGAGCCTTGGGGAGAAACTCCGCCAGCAGTAGGATGAGAACGGTGCTGATCAGCGTCTGGCTCACCAGCTGGAAAGAGCCATTGGTGGAAAAATGGGCCAACCAGGGATTGAGCAAAGCCGACATCGCCATACTGTACACCACCAGCGCAGCATTATTCCCCACCAGCAGCGCGGCAATGAAGGGATTTGGGTGGGCTATATAATGCCGCACCAGCCGTGCGGGCAGCGTGTGGGAATTGCGGTCGAGCTCTAGGCGTAGTCGGTTCGCCGAGAGGTAGGCGATCTCCACGCCGGAGAATATGGCCGACAGCACGACCGAGACCGCAAGGTTGACGTAGAGCGAAGGTCCTATGTCCATCGCGGGTCGGCTTAGCGAGGGTTCGTCCCCCTACGTTCTCGCCGGCGTCGGCTCAGGAAGCGAAAGGCCCCCATGCCAAAGGCGACAGCAGCCAGCACGAAGAACACCACGCTGGAATTGCCCGGGGCCGCCAGGGTGCGCACCCCAAGGTACACGCAGCATATACCTAGGATGAGCCAGGTAATCTCAATGATGATTTGGAATAAGCGCATAGCTACCTCCTAAAAATGCTGTGGGATTACTCTACGCCGCGAAAGTACAGAATTTTAGCGATGCGACCAAATGGCGCGGGCTTTTAGTGACGAATGGTTAGATTAATGCTACCTTTGCGGCGAATTTTACGGGTGAAATTTTAACGCGAGGCAAAGAAAATGGCGGCAGAGCTAAAGGCGGGCGAGAAAATAGCGCTTGACCCTAAGGAGGTTGAAAAGCGTATATGCGTAGGGGTGAACTGGGGGGCTGCGCGGGCATTCGCCTTACTGCGATTCCTACGGATGAACAGGGAGGCGGTGGACTTGGATCTTAGCTGCGCGCTCTACAATGCGCAGGGGCAGATGGTGGATCATCTCTATTCCCCCCTATTCCGTCCCGATCTGCTGAAAGCCCACGGACTCCCCCCGGGGAAGCTCTGCACTCGCGATGGTGCTTGCAGGCACAGTGGAGACGATAGGGCGGGCGATCTCGGGGGGAATGACGGGCTGGACAACGAGTCGATCATGCTAGATCTGGCTAAACTTGCGCCAGAGGTGGAGAAGATCATCTTCTTTGTGAATGGCACCGGCGAACATGATTTCTCGGAGATTCCCTATACGCAGGTTCGGCTCTACGCAGTGGATGCCGTGAATCGGCAGGATTATACCGTGCTTTCAGAGTTCAATGTAAGCGCTAAGGCTGAGTACAAGGGGCGGCATACCCTGGTGCTGGGGCGAATGGTTCGGACTGGTGGGAGGTGGGAATTCCAGGCTATAGGCGACCCGCTACCTACCCCCACCATCATAGAAACCCTCGGGCTGCTCAGCCTTGAGTACCTCTAGGCGTCCAGCCTCGGAACTTCCTAGCAAATGCAAGATCGCCCATGATACGGCCTCGGGGCCGTATTTTTTTACCCATGATGCGGGCAATGGGGAAGCGTAAATCAGGACCTCTGCAAAGCCCATTTAAACGACGCAATGCGGGTGGGCAGGCACTCGCAGGAGGGCGGCGTTCGCGGAGGGGCGGGCACTCGCATTGCTCGGCGCCGCCTCTACCCCGATCGCGACAGCAAAGCTCGCCAATTGATAGGGATGTGATTCTCTGCTGCCCCCTACCTTCCCCCCTACCTTCGCCCAACCAACGCCCAACCACCACTAGTTCATGTTAAGATTTAGCCCCCAAAAACCAACAAGCACAAGAAGAGGGAGGGCGTTGGGTGGGCGCAGGTAGGGCGG
>JABCOB020000056.1 GCA_013333835.2 Bacteroidia bacterium | reverse complement strand
TGGCAATGCAGCTGGCTATGGATTACCCCGAGCTGGTGGCAGCAGTGGTGTCGATAGATGCTCCACCCCCCACCTTTAGGATGCCGAGGGTGGAGAGCATGATGCATGAGCGTATTGCCAGGTTGGGTGCGGCATGGCAAGCCCAAGCAGGGTGTGATCGCCTCGCCATGAAACTATTCATGCTGGAGAGCTACCGTTGTGGAAGCTGTGGGTGCGAGCCTGCGAGGGTAGACTCTCCAGAGGATTGCCCAGGAGAGCTCCCCGAAGCCGTGGCCGATTTCATACTGCGGAGCTATGTGCAGGGACAACAGGGGTGGCGTTGGCTGCTGTACTGGCCTGGAGTTTCCTCTCTGGTTCTCGATGGAATAGGGTATAGAGAACAATTGCCGTTTGTGCAGCCATTGCTACTGCTGAAGGGCGGAGCATCGCCCTATTGCACAGGGGTAACGGAAGAATTGCTACGTAGCCGTGGTGTAGCCGAGCATTGCAGGGTAGTGCAGTTTGCCGGTGAAGGGCACTTCTTGCACATCCATAGGCGTGGGGAGATGGTGGAGTTGCTAAAGACACTGCTGCCGTGGGAAGCAAGCCGAGTAACCTAGTGGGGCAGAGGGAGACTCTCCTCCATGCTAGTGCTGTTGGGTTGCTCTAGGCTGTAGGTGGGGATTTTCTCTAGGGCAAGCTGGCAGGCTTGGCGTTCGGCGAGCTTTTTATTGCGACCGTAGGCTTGGGCGTACAGGCGGTCGTCTATGTGTACAGTGCATAGAAAGCGTCCGTTTGCAGTATGCCCCTCTGAGGTCTCGGTGGTGAGCTGAATCGTAAGGTGGTGCTGCTGCCCCCAGTTCAGGAGTTGCGATTTAGCATCGTCCAGATGGTCGAGCACCTCGTGCCAATCAACCCGTAGGGCGAGAATCTCACAGTGATACACCTCTCTGGCCATCTCGTAGCCTTTGTCTAGAAAGATGGCGCCGAACAGAGCCTCGAAGGCATTGCCGAGGAGGTTGGGGGCGAGTCTACGCACCGAGAGTTCGTGCTGGATGAGGATGTCCATGCCGAGGTCTTCGGCCAGACGATTGAGATGTTCCCGTGAAACGATGCGGGCTCTCAGCTTGGTGAGGTCGCCCTCCTGAATGGTAGGGAAGTGGCGGATGAGGTACTCTGAGGTCGCCAGCTCAATCACTGCGTCGCCGAGGTACTCTAGTCGTTCGAAGGCCAGCTCTCCAGCATCATCAGCCACTGCTGAGGGGTGGGTTAGAGCCTCATCGTAGAGGTTTACATTGCCAGGCACAAACCGGAGGGTGTCGGCAAAAAGTGGGTATAGCCGTGGAGCGGTTCGCAGGGCCAAGCGAAGCCGAGCTGCCAGCCCGAAGGGATTCCGTCTAGCGCGCATAGGCCATTGGGATAGGATAGGGAAAAACGGAGAACCCCTACTGATGCCGATTACCTCAGGTGTATCGTGCAGCAGTAGGGGTTCTCCGTTTTTAGGCTTTACTAGTTGAATTTCTTGAAGACCACCGAGGCGTTATGCCCGCCAAACCCGAAGGTGTTGGAGAGGGCATAGTTGACATCCCGCTTCGCCGCAACGTTGGGCGTAAGCTGGAGGTCGGGATTAATGGCCTCATCGCGGTGCTCCAGATTGATGGTGGGGGGGATGATCCCCTTCTGGATAGCCATGATGCAGGCTAAGGCCTCTATGGCGCCCGCAGCCCCGAGGAGATGCCCCGTCATGCTCTTGGTAGAGCTTATGCTAACCTTGGTGGCGTGTTCCCCAAATACCTTCTCTATGGCTTTGAGTTCAGCCACATCGCCCAGCGGGGTTGAGGTTCCATGCACATTGATGTAGTCAATGTCAGCAGGTTTAACCCCCGCCTCCTCTATGGCAAGACGCATTACCTCGCTAGCCCCTGCACCCTCTGGGTGGGGAGCTGTGAGGTGGTGCGCATCGGCCGTCATCCCCGTCCCCACAAGCTCAGCGTAGATTTTTGCCCCGCGGGCCTTGGCGTGTCCGAGTTCCTCTAGGATCAGCGCCCCAGCCCCCTCGCCCATCACGAAACCATCGCGGTCACGGTCAAAGGGCCGTGAGGCGTGCTGAGGATCGTCATTGCGTGACGAGAGAGCCTGCATTGCGCTGAAGCCCCCTACGCCTGGAGGCGTGATAGCGGCCTCCGAGCCTCCAGAGATGAAGAGGTCGGCCTTGCCCAGACGTATCAGATTGAAGGCATCGGCCAACGCATGGGTAGAGGAGGAGCAGGCTGAAACCGTAGTGTAGTTCGGCCCACGATACCCGTACCGCATGCTGATATGCCCTGAGGCGATATCGGAGATCATCTTGGGGATGAAGAAGGGGTTGAACCGGGGCGTGCCGTCGCCGTGGAAGTAGTTATCAGCCTCAGCCCAGAAAGTCCCGATTCCCCCGATGCCTGAACCCCAGATAACGCCCGCCCGGTCGAGGTTGATCTTTGCGTCCAGAAGTCCAGCATCGATCATGGCCTCCTGCACCGCCACCAGCGCGTATTGGGAAAAGGCATCGGGCTTCTTGAGTTCCTTACGCTCGAAATGGTCCAGCGCATTAACCCCTTTGAGCTCGCACGCTATCGTCGTCGTGCACTTCGCG
>JABCOB020000055.1 GCA_013333835.2 Bacteroidia bacterium | reverse complement strand
GGACGCTTAGCGAGCCGTGTGGCCATGATACTTCGTGGCAAGCACAAGCCGAGCTACACGCCCCATGTGGACTGCGGTGATAATGTGATAGTGATAAACGCGGAGAAGGTGCGGTTCACGGGTAAGAAGCTGATGGAGAAGAACTACTACCGCTACACTGGGCATCCTGGGGGGAAGCGGATTACCCATCCTATAGATGTGCTGCGTAGGGGTATGCCAGAACGTATAGTGGAACATGCGGTGAAAGGTATGCTTCCGAAGAACCGGCTGGGGCACAAGATCTACCACAACCTCTTTGTCTATGCGGGGGCTGAGCATCCACACCAGGCGCAGCAGCCAAAACCGTTGGAATTTAAGTAGAATGCAGGCTTAGCCCTGCTTGTCGTTTTGAGTTTTTTCGTCCTTCTATTCATATAGTCAGCATATGCAGGTATTCAATGCAACAGGCCGTCGTAAGTCGGCCGTCGCGCGGGTCTACCTCAAACCCGGGAGCGGTGCGGTAGTGATCAATGGCAAGGCGCTAGAGGAGTATTTCCCCTCTGAGCTGCTGCAGTACGTGGTTCGGCAGCCATTCCAAGTGCTGGAGCTAGCCGAAACTTTCGATGTGACTGTAACCCTCAATGGTGGTGGGATCAGTGGACAGGCCGAGGCTGTGCGCCTTGGCGTATCTCGGGCTTTGGTAGAGTATAATGCGGAGCTCAAGCCGGCCTTAAGAGCCCACGGATTCATGACCCGCGACTCCCGTACAGTGGAGCGTAAGAAACCTGGACGGCCTGGCGCACGCAAGCGTTTCCAGTTCAGCAAGCGTTAGCCTTTCCCCTTTGGGCGAAAAGTGCTTGGACGATTGCAAGAACAGGGTATCAATTCGGAGTTTCTATCTCTAGAGTGTAGTTTTTGTTCCCTTTTTTAATTTCAACTGGCAGGCGTAATACTGCGCTTAAATTCTGAGGATCAGGATAATTGCTACCCCAGGATTGCCACAAAGTAAAGATTGACGGTAATGCCAAAAGTAAGTTTTGAAGAGCTGCTAGATGCGGGCGTGCACTTCGGCCACCTCACCCGTAAGTGGAATCCCAAGATGAAACCCTACATCTTCATGGAGCGGAATGGGATTCACATTATCGACCTCCAGAAGACGCAGGTGAAGATGGATGAGGCGGCCAATGCTCTCCGGCAGATAGCCAAGAGCGGGCGCAAAATCCTCTTTGTAGCCACCAAGAAGCAGGCAAAAGACACGGTAGCCGATGCCCTTAAGGATACGGGAATGCCATACGTAACCGAGCGTTGGCCGGGGGGGATGCTGACGAACTTCCCGACGATACGCAAAGCGGTGAAAAAGATGAGCAACATCGATAAGATGGCTACCGACGGTACGCTGGATAACATGAGCAAGCGTGAACGCCTACAGGTATCGCGCCAGCGGGCTAAGCTGGAAAAGAACCTGGGTTCTATAGCCGATCTTACCAAGCTCCCCGCAGCGCTCTTTGTGGTGGATGTGCAGAAGGAATACATAGCGGTAAAAGAGGCCAATCGGCTCAATATCCCCGTGTTCGCAATGGTGGATACCTGCTGTGATCCTAGCAATATCGACTTTGTGATTCCTGCCAATGACGATGCTACACGCTCTATAGAGGTGGTGGTGGGTGAGATGGTTGCTGCCATTCGCGAGGGGATTATGGAGCGCCGTATGGAGCGTGCCAATGCCGCCAACGAGCAGCCTGCCAACGAGGACGCAGAGGAAGCTGAGGAGGAAGGCAGCAAGCCCCGAAAGATAGAGGGCGACGAGGACGAGGAGTAGATTCCTCGGCAGCAGGGGAAAGCCTACTGTAGGATGGTTTACTGTTAGGCAATCCCCTTAGGGTTTACGCAGTTTAGTATGTTTGTTATAGCGTTTTAGGAGGTTGCGATGGCAGAGGTTAAGATTGCAGATATAAAGAAGCTCCGCGAAATGACTGGCGCAGGAATGATGGATTGCAAGAATGCGCTAGAGGAGGCTAATCTGGATTTTGATAGAGCGGTAGAACTCATTCGTGAGCGGGGTAAGGCCATAGCCAACAAGCGGGCAGATCGCGAGGCGAGCGAGGGTGTAGTGCTGGCAGCTACTTCCAAATGCGGCTGTGCTGGTGCTATAGTGGCTCTCAATTGCGAGACGGATTTTGTGGCGAAGAATGCCGATTTCATAGGGCTGGCTCAGAAGATTCTGAACGCGGCACTGGAGGCTGGAACAAAGGATCTGGACGCTCTTAAGGAACTCGTAATTGAAGGGCGTAAGGTGAGCGAATTGGTAACCGAGCGCTCTGGTGTAACCGGCGAGAAGATGCAGCTCTCCTACTTTGCCCGAGTAGATGCTCCGCTGGTGGCCAGCTACATCCATCCAGGCAATAAACTGGCCACGGTGGTTGGGGTGAATAAAAAGGATGCCAACCCAGAGTTAGTGCGTGAAATCGCTATCCAGGTGGCGGGTATGAACCCTGTGGCTATAGATGCCAATAGCTTGCCAGAGGAGATTCGCAAGCGCGAGTTTGAGATCGGCAAGGAGCAGGCTCGCCTGGAAGGGAAGCCCGAGCAGATTCTGGAGAAAATTGCAGAGGGACGGTTGCAGAAATTCATAAAGGAGAATGTGCTGATGCAGCAAGAGTTCTTCGTGAAGGATACCAAGGATAGCGTGGAGCAGTATCTGGCCAAGGTGGATAAGGAGCTGAAGGTAGTGGCCATGCTGCGCTATACGCTGGTGGACTAAGCTGGATTTGTTT
>JABCOB020000054.1 GCA_013333835.2 Bacteroidia bacterium | reverse complement strand
GGCCTGATGGCCATGGGCTTTACGTAGTGCATGACTTCACCCTGCCCGTGGCGAAAGGTGGTGTAGAGCTCTGCGGTGGCGCATGAACCCAGCAGAATCGCTAGGCTACCCAGCATGAGCAGGGGCATGGAGAAGGAAAATGAATGGCGTATCGATTGCATCGCAGACGAGTTTTTTATTGACACTGTGCGCACTCTTCAAAAACAAGAACGGGTACCATTTTGAAATCTTGCCATATGGAGGCATTTCCCAGGGCGAACGCTCGCGTCATCTTGCCGTGCGCCCAATGCCCCAGCATGCCATCGACGGGAACATATCATAGGGGCTTGTTTTTTGTAGCGACATGGCGTGTCGCATTGCGATTCTAAGCGCGCTGTGTTGCGGCGTTTGTAGCGACGTGGCGTGCCGCGTCGCGATTCTAAGCGCGCTGTGTTGCGGCGTTTGTAGCGACGTGGCGTGCCGCGTCGCGGTTAGCTTCAGCGTTTTCAGGTATAAAAAAAGGGGGCATGCGCGCTATGCCCCCCGAGGAAATCTTCTGGGATTATTGCCCTGTTACGATGCACTCATGGGTCTGCACAATGCCCAGGATGTCCTTGGTGTGGAAATCCACCGTGGAGATCTTGGTGATGCCGCCATTCTTGGCTGCGGTCTGGATGCTGGCATCAACACCGAAGGCCAAGAAGTGCAGGATGGTTGTGCCGCTGGCAGTCCCAACCTTCTTGCCCACCGGGTTGCTGGTGGCGGCTACCGGGAGGGTGATGCTGCAGCTTGAGAGCAGGGCCGCCGTGGCTATGGCAGCAGCTGCTAGGGTCATCTTAAGCGCTTTCATCTTTTTGCTATTTAGATGAATGTCCTACTCGTGTCGCTTTTCGGTATCGCGCCGTTTTTTTCTATGGAGGGCTGGACTCTCCCGGCTCTCCCCGCAAAACTCTAGAGGAGCTCTCCCCTAGCCTGGTGGTTTTTTGATTCCACCACCTCGGCCTTCGCGCAGAGGAGAAGCGCATGTCCAAAGATTCTACAGGCAAAACTGGGTACCAAGTTAGGCAGCTTACGGGGGAGGGAGAAGGGGGCTTTTGGCGCGCATTATTTTTACCAAAGGCTTTAGAATAGGGATATCTGGGCTTAAACAGCTGAAAACGAGAAGTGGCGGAATACGCGCGCACCTCACACTGCGCCTCGCATTTTTTTACCAACGGCCAAAAAATTTACACGAAAAAAAAGACGACCCCGTTTGGGATCGTCTACATAGGAATGAAAACCGAGAGGTTTTTGGGGGCTAGCTCTTCATGCTCCGGAGGAACTCCTCGTTGGAGTTGATTTTTGCCATTCGGTCTATCATGAATTGCGCAGCGTCTACTACGCTCATCTCGCTGAGAACCTTGCGGAGAATCCAGACTTTGGCGAGGGTGTCCTTGTCGAGTAGCAGGTCATCACGCCGGGTGGAGGAGCTGGTGATGTCCACGGCTGGGAAAATCCGTTTGTTGGAGAGCTTGCGATCTAGCTGCAGCTCCATGTTGCCCGTGCCCTTGAATTCCTCAAAAATCACCTCGTCCATCTTGCTCCCGGTATCGATAAGCGCGGTGGCGAGGATGGTGAGCGAACCGCCCTGCTCTATGTTACGGGCGGCGCCGAAGAATCGCTTGGGCTTTTGCAGCGCGTTGGCATCTACCCCGCCAGAGAGCACCTTGCCCGAGGCGGGCGCGACGGTGTTAAAGGCGCGCGCGAGGCGGGTGATGGAGTCGAGGAGTATCACCACGTCGTGCCCGCATTCTACTAGGCGCTTGGCTTTCTCCAGCACCATGTTGGCCACCTTCACGTGGTGGTCTGCCGGCTCGTCGAAGGTGGAGCTTATCACCTCGGCATTCACGCTACGGGCCATGTCGGTTACCTCCTCTGGGCGCTCATCGATGAGGAGGACGATCATGTATACCTCTGGATGATTGGCAGCTATGGCGTTGGCCAGCTCCTTGAGGAGGATCGTCTTCCCGGTTTTTGGTTGCGCTACTATAAGGCCGCGCTGCCCCTTGCCGATGGGGGCGAAGAGGTCGACAATGCGCATGGAGAGGCTGTCGTTCCTACTATTCAGCAGAGTGAATTTCTCGTTCGGGAATAGGGGGGTGAGGTAGTCGAACGGTGTGCGATCACGAATGTCTTCGGGCAGCTTCCCGTTGATTTTCAATACCCTATCGAGTGAAAAATACTTCTCAGCATCGCGGGGGGGACGCACGGTACAGGTGACGGTATCCCCAATTCGAAGCCCGTATTGCTTTACTGTAGAGCCAGATACGAAGATGTCATCGGGCGATGTGAGGTAATCAAAATCAGCCGAACGGAGGAAACCGTAGCCATCGGGCAGCAGCTCGAGTACCCCAGTAGCCTCTATGATGCCTGCGAACTCCACGGTGGCCTTCTGGGGCTGATGCTGGGAAACCCCCGGGGTGGCTGCGGCGGCCTCGGGCTTAGTGTCTGAATGCTCGGCCTGCTTGCCTTTGCGCTTTTTCCGACGGCTATTTTTAGATTCGCCCCGCTCGGTATCTTGCGGCGAGGGTACAACAGGCGCATCAGATAGGGAAGAGGCCTCCGCGCCAGCTAGGTTCGCCTTGCTAGCATTGCCCGTCGCAGGTGTATGCTGCGGGGTTCTCTGCGCTGCCTCTGCGTGCTGATGCTCCCTCCGGCTGGTAGTGGCTATAACGGGCGCGCTGCCAGCGTTGGCCTCTGCTTGCGGGGCAAAAAGACGGGGCGCCTCTGGGGTAGTATCGGAACGTAATCCGGGCTGTTGCGCATTTCCCCTGCCGGGAAGTCCCGCATTATTCCCATTTCGCTCGGACTGGCGGGATTGCGCTTTGGCATGCTGGCGGCTGGAACGGGATTCGCGGGTGCGCTGCTGAGAATCGGCAGAGCCAGCCCGCTCAGCATTGCGCTGGATAGGGGTGCTGGAGGCCTGCGCTTGGGGTGCAGAGGAAACGGTAGGGATTTCCGGCTTGGCTGGCTGCGCGCCCTGCCGCGATGCGGTAGTAGCCTGGGGCTGTGGTGGGATAGCATTCGCCTGCTGAGGGGTGGACTTGGCCTGCGAAGAGCCCTGCGTATCCCGTCCGGAACGGGATTGGATTTCGCTGAAAAGCTGGTAGATAGGCCGCATCTCTGCATCTGAGAGGGTGGCCTGGCGATCCAGAAGGCTGTTGACCAGATCGTCCTTCTTTAGCGATTCCACACGGCGAATCTGCATGCCCTTCCCGAGCTCTCGCAAATCGGCGAGTAGCATACGCATCAGATCGTATTTCCCGAAACGTGATTGCATAGAAATAAGTAAAACAAAGAAAAAAAGTGGATAAACTGCTGGTTTGCTAGAGAGAAAATGGGAATTGGTGCGCTGTAACCCCTACAGCTACTTCGCTGTGTAACAGCAAGCTAATGGCGGAGCAAATCGCAAGAATCCGATTGATTCACACGGCAAAGGTAGGGGAAAAATTTGAAATTGCAAGCACTAGGGCAATGGGATCTCTAACCGGGAGGGTGATTGCCAGATCGAGTAAGGGCGGGCACACGCTACGCTCGGCATCGCCACTATGCGATAATATGGATGGTATACATTTATTTATGGTGGCGGGAGAATCTTCGTATTGCGAAGATGGTATGCGTGTATGATGAACCAGACGGGCGGGGAAATCTTCGCGTTGCGAAGACCCCGCCCCTACTGTCGGCGTTGGCGGGGATGCTATTGCTTGTCGCATTAGGCGTAGTGGACAAAATTAATGTTTTTTGCGGCGGTCTCCCAATGCAGGGGCGCGGCGCACCACGTCGCTACAAAAACGGGGGCGACCATGCGCTCAAGCGCGAAGGGGGATTGATTCATCGAGATGCGGGGAATTCTTAATCGCGACGCGGCGCACCACGTCGCTACTAAAGCGAGGGGTACAACCGCAGTCCGGCTGGGGCAGAAACCCCTATTCAGCGTTTAAAGTGTGGGGATGCGGACGTAATTTCAGGAAAAAACGGAGCGTGATGTATTTGTGTGATAGGATGATAGGAGAAAAGTGCAAAATACGGCTTGGCTATACTAGGAAAAAGTGCTACCTTCGCTGCGGAATATGCCCCGTACACCACTGGGGTAAAATGCAGTATATGGAGTTCAATCAACTACCCGTAGAGGTGCGGGATCGGGTGAAGGAATGGCTAGCCTTTGAGTATGATCCCCGAACGCGCGAGGAGGTACAATGGCTGATAGACAACGACCTTGAGGGGTTGCAGGAGGCTTTCCGATGCGATATGGCCTTCGGGACTGGAGGGCTGCGCGGCCTCATGGGCGCCGGGAGCAATAGGG
>JABCOB020000053.1 GCA_013333835.2 Bacteroidia bacterium | reverse complement strand
GGGCGTATACAGGAGGGGGATGCGGTAATCTGCTTCAACTTCCGAACCGACCGTCTCCGGGAACTCACCATCGTCCTCACCCAGAAAGACATGCCTGAGGCGGGCATGCACACCCTACCCCTCCACTACGTGACCATGACGCGCTACGAAGAGTCTTTCACTGGCGTAGAGGTGGCGTATGACAAGGAGAACCTGCATAACACCATGGGCGAGGTGGTGTCCAAGGCTGGGCTTACGCAACTGCGCATAGCCGAAACCGAAAAGTATGCCCACGTCACCTTCTTCTTCTCGGGCGGGCGCGAAGAACCCTTTGCTGGAGAACACCGCATTCTAGTACCATCGCCCAAGGTGGCCACCTATGATCTACAGCCAGAAATGAGCGCGGAAGAGGTAACCCAAAAACTTCTCGCCGACATTGAAAGCCAAGCGCCCGATTTCATCTGCCTGAACTTTGCCAATGGCGACATGGTTGGGCATACGGGAGTGTATTCTGCCATTCAAAAGGCTGTGGCTAAGGTGGATGAATGTGTGGGGCGCATAGTACCCGTAGCTGTTGCACATGGGTACGATATGGTGATTATAGCAGACCACGGCAATGCGGACTACGCCATCAATGCAGACGGTACGCCCAACACTGCCCATACGCTGAATCCCGTGCCGATTATAGTGGTTACCAGCCGGTTCAAGCACGTAGAATCTGGGATTCTTGCCGATGTAGCCCCCACTCTCCTACGCCTCATGGGTGTAACGCAACCGCCAGAGATGACCGGGCATGCGCTTATATCGTAAATGGACACGGGAAAACGGCTCAACACCGCATAAAAAAAGAGGTCCTCGGACCTCTTTTTTTTCGTAGCAGATGCTGGATGGGCTTTACAAAACCTCTGAAAATCTAACATAAACGATGCGGCGTGTCGCATCGCTACTGTCTTCGATAAATTTAATCGCTTGATTAAAAACTATTTACTCACAGGAAAGCCCCACGCAAAAGATTGAACCCATACGGACTTTTGCAGAGTTCTTGCGAAGGGAACGGTGAGGGTATATTGGACAGATTCTGCATCCTCCCTAACGATAAGCCCCCGATGACCTACGCCTCCTTCTGCAGCAATTTCAGCCTAAAATGCCAGAGCCAAAGGACAACGCCCTTGAGGATGCTGCTGGCCGTTATGGCCCACCAAACACCTACTACGCTATAGCTTCCCCACCACAGCGCGAGCGGTATACGCAGCAAATTGAACGCTACCCCCACTACTGCAGGCGGCATGGTACGCCCCACTCCATTGAAGAGCCCTCCCGTTGTAATCTCCAGCACCATGAACAGCTGCGAGACACCCAGCACTTGCAAGTAGCGCCCGCCCTCAAAACTAGCCTGCGCATCAGGGACAAATAGCCCAAAGATCTCATGCCCAAACCCGAGAAAGGCCACAGAGGCGAGCCCTCCAATCAGCGCTGTTATCCCGAGGGTGCGATGGTACCCCAACCTGATGCGAGCCGGATTACCCGCACCGAAATTCTGCCCTACAAAGCTGCCGAGTGCAGAGGAGAATCCGCCTGCCGTCATATAGCTAATCGCCTCAATCGCGGCCCCCACCGTTTGCGCAGCCACGCATATATCACCCCAGCCAGCCACTATCCGTGCAAGCACTATGGATATGCAGGCAAATAGGGCGCTCTGCAATGCGCCGGGTGCTCCGATCTTCACCACCTTCCATGTGAGAACCCACGAGGGTCTATACCCACGCATCAATCCGTGGAACGGTGCACTCTTCGGCAAATTTACCCCAAGGAATACGGCTGTTACCACGCCCTCGGCCAGCACGGTGGCAATGGCCGCTCCTCGCACCCCCAATGCTGGAAAGCCTAGGTAGCCATTTATAAGCAGGGGATCGAGAATAAAGTTCAAGCAAAGCCCGATGCTATTGGCTATAAAGGCTACGCGGGAATTGCCGTGCCCATTGTAGAGCCCGAAGTAGGCTGCATTCAGAAAGGCAAAGGGCAACCCAAAAATCACAATGCTCAGATAGCCCAATGCGAGCTCATTGGTCACGGCCTCTTGCAGCGCGAATAGCCCGATAAGCGGTCGTCTTAGCCCCCAGAGTAGCAGTCCCAGCACCACAGAAAATGCCAGCGCCAGTGCCACTGTTTGCCGTGCATACCTACGTGCAAGCGGCATGTTCCCTGCGCCAATCGATTGCGATATCGTGATCTCTGCCCCCACCTTGGGAAGGAAGGCCAACGACATTGATAGCCAGAGGTAAATACCTGCAGCACCCGTGGCAGCTGCCGACTCTGGGCCAAGATGCCCTATCCAGAATATATCGGCCATATTGTAGGCCATCTGGATAAATGCCACCCCAATAATCGGTAATGCCAGCGAAAGGATCTGGCGCGCTGGAGGTCCAACAGTAAAATCTCGAGTCAGAGCCATTGTTACTTTTGAAAATCCTTTAACGGGGATCGCCGCAAAAATCGCTACTGCAGCTCGGCATGCTGCGTACCGTTACTGTATGCAGAAAGTTGAAATTCCACATTTTCTGCGATCCCATAACTTTAAATAGGGGGATATTTCACCCAAACATCTGCTCTAGCACCCCTAAGCTCTTCAATTCGAGGGGAAGCCCAGTGTGCACCCGTAGATACTGAATCGCCCTTCGCAGCAACCGTGGTCTTAGCTGTTTAGGCACTGCAGCTGCTGGCGTATCAACACCCCCCTGCAATACACTGCACAGCGCAGCCGCCTCCTCTACATCGAGCCCTCGTTCTCCTATCGGACGTGCCGGGCAAAAACACCCCTCTTCCAGGTCAAAGTAAGGCGTATCCTCCCCGTACTCTCCAGATGGCCGATAGCCTAGATAACCCGCCGCCCGAACAGTAAATGCTATGGGTAGGAGTGCGATCTTAGCCTCTTCATCATCTAGCCGCTGCG
>JABCOB020000052.1 GCA_013333835.2 Bacteroidia bacterium | reverse complement strand
CTTCGGGGTCTTTTTTTTATGGCTGCCGGGGGAAAAATGCTTTCAGCTCTTCCGACGTATAGGTATACTTTTTGCTGACAATATACCCTAGAATCCCCTCTAGGATATGAAAATCGGTAGCGCTCTTCAGTCTTTTGAACAGTTTCTTAAAAACCGGATCATCAGCAGACTTTACGCTCTTCGTTCGCTTCTTCAGCTCATTCAGCTCAGAGGGCAGCCCGCAATCCTCCAGCCTTACACCCAGCTCTTGCGCTCCTGCCAGTATAAAATACTCAACAGCCTTACTAATAATAATGAAAAGATGCCGTCTTTCAGGATGTTGCAGTAAAGAAATATGCGAAGAACTGGCTATTGGTTTGAACTCTTCAAAATAGCTAGGTTTTCGCTTATCATCATCTATCACCCCTAAAGCGAAACGATCCCAGAATTTATCCTGCATTTTACCAGCCACTTGATTACAGCAGTGCTGGTGATTTACCACATCAACATTAACACCCTGTAGAGACAGAAGGGTAGATACAAGATTCGTATCCACATTGCATTCTGTGATGATGTCCGGCTCCTTCATCCCTTCCGAAAGTATGCGATGTTGAAAAAGGCATCTACCCCATCATCGTAAATCGCCTGAATGTCCTCCTTGCTCGCGGTCTTTACTACTGCCCCTTGCCCGCCTTCCCTATCTACCGTGAATAGCGCAATGTCCACCCCTTCACGCTCCAGGAAAGCCGTCAGGACGTAGGGGCTATGCGTCGCAACGGAAAGGCTATTCTCCTCCTTTGCTACATGCTCCAGCAGCCAATCCACCAGCTGGACCTGCGTAGGCGGGAAAAGGCTTAGCTCTGGCTCTTCGAGGAAAACCTCGCACCGCTGGGGCTGCGTAAAGTTCTCGGCGACCCTACTCCGTCGATCCTCATCAAAATCCTTGGGGATCCTGCCTAAGAACAGTCTGTCCTCATCCAGTTTCTGCACACTCGCTGGGCTCGACTGCCCACACTCTATGCAGGTGAGGTAATTCAGATGCACAAGAATTGGAATTACTGCCTGCAAGCCGCTCGAGGTATTGCTGAAATCCAACTCCGCTGCTCCGTCTACAACCCTGTCCTTTCCACTCTTACCATCATAGCGGTACGCCACCCCAAGGTTCAGCACATCCACCTTCTGGAGCCCCTTCCGCGCAGCATCCCAATCCTGCAGAAAGCTCCGGATATTATCGTCGGGCAGCTTCACCTCAAACCAATTCGGGATAACGGCCACTATATTCCGCTCTGCCGGGATGTACGAGACCCTCGGCCGAAGGTACTCCCAGCGAGCATCTTTCCACTTGAAGCCAAATGACCCAGTAGCCTGATCGTAGCTAAAGGCCATGCAGTCTGACTCGTAGCTAATGTACGAATCCCCACGCATATACCCCTTAAGGCGATGGAACTGCTCTATCAGATAGCAAAAGTGCAAGCAGCCCTTCGGCGAATCGGGCGACTGCGAAATCTGCTTCAGCGAATCGGCCGATTGCGCAATCTGTATGCGTTTCTCTACCCAGGTGCAGTAGCAGGCCACTTTCAGCAGGCAGCTCTTCCCCGCGCTCTGCGGCCCGATGATGATATTAACCCGCTTAAGCTCAACCTCGGCCTGCTCTATCGGCCCGAAATTCCTAACCACTATACGCCTCATCACCCCTCCATTGTTTCTGCGCAAAAATACGCAAAAATCACGTCACTCGCTCCAGCCTCCGCCCCGAGTAGATATCCACCACCCTGATCCGCCGAGCATTAGGCCCATACTCCGGTTTGCAGCGCTCGCTGAGCAGATGGCGGAGGTCTGCGAAGGTAGCCGAGGCATAGTCCACCGTGACCGCCGTCGGCGTGCCCAATGGGCGCACGTGGGCATATAGCGAATCGAACCGCCCCTTTTCCCCCTCAGCCCGCGGTGCTACCCATACGTCGAGCGCATCGGCCTCCCACCCCCCAGGGAGCGGCAACGAGAGCCCCGCCAGCGCCTGCTCGCAGAGCACGCAGCGGCAGAGCGCACGCCCCCTAGCCCTGTTCCACACCGCCACCCACACACTTACGCATCGCCTCGGGAGCTGGCCTTGCCAGGCCACGCGCAGCACCCCGCCCCGCGCGCTAGCCGTAACCGAGCGCAACGGGCTGGAATTGCCCGAAGAGAGCTGAAGACGCGGGAGCGCAACCGATACGCCGCCCTCGGTATCAACCAGCGCGCTGCGCATCATATGACCCAATGCGCACTGATAGCTGCCCACACGCCGGAAATTCTCCTTCAGCTCCGGCTCAAAGCACTCCTCAAGCATAGGGCGGAAGGGCGCGAGGAAGTGCGATGCTACCCGCATGCGGAGCCGCTGCCGTAGCTGGGTGGGCGTTCGGGGATCATGCACCTGCGTAGGGCGGCGGCGCAAACGCATCTGGGAGCCGACCAGGTAGTAGATGGGAAGCCGCCGATCACGATAGCGCGGCTGGTGGGGTTCTGCTATTGCCATGGTGTTACGTGTTGGTTGGTTTATGTATTGGGGTACCCAAATTGCTATGGGTAATGCTGGCTCTTTGGGCTAAGGCAATTCCATACCCAATGAGCAGGGTGGTGTACCGGGATGCGCCAAGGGTTGTCCGTTCCCCTCCCTCCAAAAAGCTCTATAAGCGCTGATATTCACAATCGGCGCGGGCGCACGCCCTGCCTAGGCGTAAAAGTGGGGCAAGGCAAGCCTACACTACGCTCATTCTACCGAAACGCGCAGCTCTTGGCTGCTGCGCCCATCGCCCGGATCTACCACTAGGCGATAGCGCCCCCGAAGCCTGTAGGGGAGAATCGGATGTAGCGTTATATGCCCGCCGATAACAAGGGCGAAATCCTCGCGGGTTGCCTCAGACAGCCGCTTCTCTATCAGGGACTCATGGTTCTGCAGGCTGTACCAATCATGCCCAGCGCGCAGCCACTGCACCGCAGGGCGGTAGGACTTGTAGCAAACCAGCAGGCTATCGGCCACACTCTCCCAAATAGTATCGCCCGCCGCCACGCGTTTCGGGGCGTAGCACTGCAGCGCGAGCGGATAGGCTAGCGCGGGGAAATTGGCCGGCATCCAGTGGTAGTACGTCCAGCCCGTGTCACCATTCATTTCGGCCAGTGCCGTGTGCCTCGCATTGGGCTCACCGTAGGCTACCCGCACCAGCTCATACCCCCCAGCGGGTGGCTCCAGCTCCAGATAGCCCCCATGCTGCGCCCTGTACGCAACGGCAAAGGTAGGGGTAACCATGTAGTCGGTCACCACATTATGGAGCAAAAAACTGTCGTTTTTCCTATGGTCGCACCCCTGGAGCGCCAGCAGTACGGCCAAGCTGCACAGCAGCCCACGCCCAGCAAACCTCATGGCCGCACGCCTATTACCATGTCGAAGTAGCAGCGGTAGATGCCAGGAGTCCCTGCTGACATAAGGCTGCTAACCACAGGGTTGTTAGTATCAAAGAGCATAGGTAGATAGTAGCCATTGGCCTGCCCGTACCACCCCATGTTGGCGTGAAAAAACTGCTCAAAGTCCATGTGCTTCAAAAGTAACCGTTTTGCTACAACCATCTAATTGTCAATGCATTCTGCCGATTCCGCAGAGTAAGGCGAATAGCTACAGGCTGGCAGTAGGAACGGGAGTAGTGCATGAAATTGTAAAGATCGATTCCGTTTCATTCCATTTTCCCATTTGTCAATAACGGCGCAAAGTTAGACATTATTCCAATACAAAAAACAAATGATCTGCATTTTTCTTAAAAATTTTTCCCGCCTGGCTGAACCGGCCCTTGAGATTAAGCCCGCCCGTCCGATCCTCCATGCCCGCATATTATGCCTACCATCGCCGTACCAACGCCGTACCAACTCTACACCATCGTCGCTGCATCCTCGGATTTCAGAACGAAATCCGAAGATATAGCGACGAAGGTACGGCGATGGTACGACGATGGTACGGAGGAGGTGGGGTGGAAAGGGAAGGGGATGCCCCAACATACGCGATGGGGCCACAGCACCGCCTACACCTCGTAAAATAATTGATACATAGCGCGCTACGAATTACTCGCCCACTATACCCACCGGTTCTACCCGCCAAGAGAGCCTACCGTATCACGGCCTTGCGCAGAGCACCCCGAGCGCTCCGCTCTCCGAGCCGAGTCTCCCGGGCGCTGTGGGCAGCAAAAAGGGCGACCTGTAGGCCGCCCTCACATTGCGCTTCCCTATGGGATCTACATGCCGCCGCAGCCGCAGCTTCCCCCTTTACCCTTCGCCTCTTTGGCGATGATCTCGCGGGCCACGTCGAGTATCGTGGTGTCGTCGAGTACCACTACTCCGCCATCTGGCCCTTGCTCCATATGCATGCCGGTCGGTTTTCCCTTATCAAAATCGGTGCCTCCGAAAAAATTGCGCACTGTCTCCGGGTCTACCCCCAGCCGTGCGGCAATTACGCCCATCGAGCCCTCGGGCAGCTGGTCCTTTATACGACGCAGCTCGTTGAATGTGATTGGAGTACCCATAGCCTAAGTATTGGTTAGGAAAACGAAATTTTATACCCTAAAGGTAGGGCAAATAGACGAGACCACCAAGCTTTGGGGCAAAATATGGGATTTTTTTTCTTTTTGGCTATCGCTTAATAGCTGACTGAAAGATGATTACGATAATAAGAGAAAAATACACTCTAATTCCGCCTACCACGCAAGCCGGGTAACCGAAACGTGGCAACCCGAAAAGAGACTCTCGGGGCGCTCTGGGCAACGGGGGAAGAGCCCGAAGACCGACGGCCCGCTTCCTGAGAGGGCGTAGTAGCTCGGGGCTAACGTTGCCATGCGTTCTAATACCTCAGCCACCTGGGGAATTGCCCTCGCTATCGGGCGCTGAAAATCATTTAGCAACAGCCATTGCCATTCGTTCAGTGGTTTTGCAATTGCCTCATCCACTGGGATTAGGCTCCCCTCCCCCTCTAGCAGCCCGAAAGCCCACCCTGTAGACACATGCACGGGGGGCGTAACCAGCAGCAGCCAGAACCCCTCAATAGGCACTGGCACCGACCGTAGCCGCTCGCCCCTGCCCTGCCCTAGCGCGGGCCGATTGAGCAGGAAGAACGGGCAATCGCTCCCCAACTCTAGCGCGAGCTCGGCCAACAGCCCCGTTCCTACTGCTCGCTGACAGCGCTGGGCAATGGCGGCCAACGCAAACGCTCCATCAGATGAGCCGCCTCCTAACCCAGCCCCCACAGGTATCTGCTTGTGCAGCTCTACGCGCACCGCTGGAGGGGTATAGGGGCGAAGGAACTCGTATGCCCTGACTATCAGATTATCACGCACTGCCCCGCAATCTCCGCCCCCGCTCACCTCTAGGGTACAGGCGGGTTCACCAGGGAGTAGATGGAGCGTGAGAACATCATGCAGCCCAACCACGGGCAGGAAAACCGTGTCGATATCGTGGTATCCATCGGGGCGTTCCCCTAGGATACGCAACCCTAAATTCACCTTGGCATTCGGGTACAGGGTAATCGGCATAGCGCAATGATGCTTGTGTACAGCAGGCGAAGGTACAAAAAAAACGCCGAACGTAAGGGTTCAGCGCTATGCTCCACTGCAGGGATGCCCTGGTGCTACCTAATCCTCGCCATCATCCCCAACATCCGTAGCCGCCGTCGGCCTGGACGCGGGGCCGATTACCACCACGAATTCCCCTCGGGGCTCTGCGGACTGAAAGTGGGTCAACAGCTCTATCGCCGAGCCTGTACGGGTTTCAGCGTGGATTTTGGTGAGCTCTCTAGATACTGAAACGAGCCGACCAGCGGGGAGCGCCTCCGCGAGCTCTGAGAGCAGCCTGACGATACGGTGCGGCGATTCATAAAGCACGGTGGTTCTCGGCTCTGCCGCAATGGCCGCAATGCGAGTGCGCCGCCCTTTCTTCACCGGGAGAAACCCCTCAAATGCGAACCGCTCCATTGGGAATCCGCTCTGCACCAAGGCCGGCACAAAGGCTGTGGCCCCAGGCAAGCACTCCACCTCTATCCCAGCCTCTAGGCAGGCCCTCACCAGCAGGAAGCCCGGGTCTGAGATCCCCGGCGTGCCCGCATCGCTCACCAGGGCTACAGAATCCGCAGCCCCTATCTGCATCACAAGGCGGGGCGTAGCCCGGTGCTCATTGTGCAGGTGGAAGGGCGACAACGGCACCGATAGCCCGTGGTGCTTAAGGAGTACCGAGGTGGTGCGTGTATCCTCAGCCAGCACAAAGGCGGCCTGAGAGAGCACACGGAGCGCCCGAAGGGTTATATCGTCAAGATTTCCAATCGGCGTGGGCACCACAAAGAGCTTCGGCATGGGGTAATACTGTTGAAATCAACGTATAGAGTCCAATGCTACGAGAAACGCCTCTCTAGCAACTGGATAAATTGGGCGAGGACTGGACTATCGGCAGCTCCAGCATAATCGCGCTGCAGGAGTTCTAGCGCCTGGGAGAGCGAACCGGCCGACTCCAGCTGTGCTAGGGCGGTGCGGAAACGTGCCCCATCGCCACCGTAGAGCTCTGCGCAGTAGAGTTTCCTATCGTTGAGCGACATCCCTTTCAGCAATGACTCTAGCGCTACCTTTCGGCTATTCTGCGTGGGCATGCTCGCCTGGTAAGCCTCGTGCCGCACGGGCTTCTGGGTGAACCCTGCGCTCCTGGTAGGTACCACGGGTGCTTTCTGCCCTCTGGTTGCCAAGGGTTGACCTACGTTTGCCTGCAATGGGGTAGATTCTGGCGGCTTAACCCCCGTATGGCGCAACTCAGGGCTAGCCACAGGCGTTGGGGTGCCAGCATTACCCGCTTCTACCTTGGGGCTAGAACTTCCCGGGAAACGTGCAGACTGCGGGACTGCACTGCTGGCTACCCCCTCTCTGCCTACCTGCACGGGAGTTCCTTGGTGCGTGGGTAACGATCCACTAGCCGCGGCTGCCCCACGGGGCAATGGCACACCCTGCGAACTCCCAGCCCGCGATGGGTGGGATGATGCGCCTAGGCGGTTCTCCGTGTCCAATGCTTCGGCCAGGATGGTGGCGGTCTGCAAGTGGAGGTGCAGCTGGCGAATCTCCTCTTGCCCTAGCGGTACGGATTCGGCCAATTGCAGTGCAATACGTATATGCGCCAGTAAGACCGACTGGGTGGATGGGGAACTGGGATTCGATTCCATGTGTTGAAGGGTTTTGCAAATGGCTCAATAGCCGTAGACGTATCGATGCTCTCCAGGTCTGCGCAATTGAACCGGCCACTCAGCGGGAGGGATAACGGCGGTATCGACCTGGATTGGGGTAAAAAAAAACTCCTACCCCTTAGCCTGCACACGGCTATGGGGTAGGAACCCTGATGGCACTAACGAAGGGTGAGATCGCGGAAACGGTCGAGCGAAAAGCGTTCAGCCTCTATTTCCACTTCTGCGGCATACTGTCTATCAGCCGCCGATTCTCCGAGCTCGGCATGCTGGCTGGCGGTTTTATCATGATGCTGGACGTGGTTAGCATTACCCACCATACAGTCTTGGTTGAAGAGCGTTGGCTGCGTAGAATCCTGCACAGGGGCTGTACTCTTGGCAGCTGCACGGTTCTTGCCAGCCGGACGGCGTTCTGTCGCGAACACCTGTTGCGGCAGGGAGATGTCTGGCTTTGACGAGAAACCAGTGGAAGAGCGCCCATCCCAGCCCCTTGCAGATCGTGAGCCTGTTGCTTTCGCTATTCGCCGTTGCTCTTCCTCCTCCTCCTCCCGCTCCCGTTCGCAGAGATCCCTGAATACAGACATTGGGGTGAGCTCTTCGGGAAACTGCGAAATGATCACGATCATCTGCATAAATCCCTCTTCCATACCCTCTAGCGGGCCTCCACCCTCTATAAAGTGCACAGCCTCCTTGGTGAGTGAATTGAGGTGGCGCTTTGCCACGCGGTCACAGATGGTGGGTAAATCCATCCCCTTGGGCCTTAGGCAGTAGGGCGTGGCGTACTTTGCACCCTCAATATCATTCCTGGGGAGCAGCCGAGAGAATACAGCCTTATCTATCGCCTGCTTCACCTTCTCTGTCATGGGTACTTCGGGCTCTTCGCGCACATCTATCCGACCAATGCCTATCACCACCATCTGCGCCTTGGGGTACTGGCGATTGGGGTCCTCAGGATCGAAGTTCTGGAACGTTCCAAAGTCAAACCCAAACGCGTTGTAGAGCACATCGTGCAGATCGACGTTTCTCCGAGGGGTGGTAACTATAATCTGCACAAAGCAGTCTATAGCCTCTGCGATAAAGGTGTCGACCTTCTCAAACGCTACCTCCTCTGGCTCATCGGAGTACTCGCGAACCACATTGCCATTGGAGACGAGCATAATGGCTGTAGCGGCATTGTAGAGATTGAGCAAGCCCTGCTCGGTGTTCTCAACCTTGCGGGGGCCATCGAGTACCGATGGCACCGTGACTACGGCTATAGCCGGTATGAGCAGTTCGCGAAGGAGCAAGGCCAACTCTGGGGCAGCGCCCGTGCCCGTACCACCTCCCATGCCCGCCAATATGAAGGCTATGGTGGTGAACTGGTCGCTATCTGGGTCGTTACGATACTCCAATAGCATATTGCGGATCTCTTCCCGCTGTTCTAGAAATGCCGATCTGCCCAGGTCTGGCCTGCAGCCCGCCCCCTGGCTACGCGTGGTAGTACGCCCAATAACCTGCGTGATCATATTCGGCACCTTCTCAAGATCCTGCACATCGGTATTGATAGCAATGCAGGTTACCTGGGCCAAATTCTTAGCCATCACATACTTGGCGGCATTGCCCCCCTGCCCGCCTACCCCGATTACCAGGATTCTGCACTTGGCAGCATGCCCCGTTGCCACAGGAATGGAGGTGGTGATCCCCGCAAGGTCAAGGGCCTGCGAGTTCCCCTTTTTACGCGAAGCTTCCTGCTTGGTGGCAGTGCCCTTTGCCCGGCTGCCCGAACGAGCGGCCTTCTTTTCTGAATGGTTGGCTACTGGCTGGGTTCTATGCTCTTGATCTGGTTGTTTGCGCGGTTTCATTTCAGTCGTCTTATTAAATTTTCTAACTAGAGAAGCGACGTTGCTAGCGACGAAGGCTAGGGAATCATTATGCTGAAAAGTTAATGTATGGTGGAGAACTCCGCCCTTACTGGGCTATTCGGCGAGAGAAGAGCTACTAGAATGAGGTGTCGTCTGGGGGATTGAGGAATCGACTGAACCACCCCTGCACTCTACCTGCTAAACGCTTGGGGACTAAGAAT
>JABCOB020000051.1 GCA_013333835.2 Bacteroidia bacterium | reverse complement strand
GTATTTTCGGGAGCTGATGGATGGTAAACCCCTGCTGGTGGACGTAAAGGGGCTGTATAGGGATAAGGGGTGGAATATGGCGTACTGGAGCCTGTAGGGGGTACGTGCGTATTAGTAGGCAATAGGGGGGAAACGTGGCTACTCTGTGGAGGAGATTGGTTGGGTCCAAGAATCTCCGCAACATAGGGATTCTGGGGATGGGTACATTGGTTGCGCAGGCGATCCCTGTGCTCATATCCCCCGTGCTATCGCGTATATATACGCCCGAGGATTTTGGGGTTTGGGGGGTGTACGGTGCCTGCCTTGGCGTACTTTACCCAATAGCCTGCGGGCGGTACGATGTGGCAATAGTAAAGGCTAAATATCAGTTTGAGGCTAAAGGGCTTGCCATTCTTTCACTTGCGATTTCATTGGCATTCACACTGCTGCTACTCGGAGTAGCGGGTATCTCGGTACTTGCGGGCTGGCAGACTACGGCTAGCATGGGGTGGCTGGTCTGGCTGCTTCCTTTCCATATACTCTTTAGCGCGGTAATTCAAGTTTATATAAATTTTTCCAATTTTCAGGAACGCTACACGAAAATCGCGGTTGCCGGGGTCTTGAGGAATTTCTCGCAGGCTGGTTTTCGCGTAGGATTGGGAGCATTGGGAGTGCTACGGTCTGGGCTAGTGGTAGGAGCATTTTCCTCGCTTTTCGTGCAGCTGGGCTACTACCTGTGGCACTTTCCGCTCAAGACGCTTCAGCTCGGACGACAAAGCATAATGAAAGTGGTGCGGTTGGTTGCGGCTAGGCACTACCGTTTCCCTCTCTACGATGTGCCGGGCACGTTGGCCAGCCTTCTGGGGACGAATATCCCAATAGTAATTTTTGCAGCCTACTACAGCAAGGAGGCCACAGGCTACTTTACCATGAGTACGAATCTGCTGTACATGCCCATCTCGGTGATAGGGGCCTCTGTGGGGCAGGTGCTCTACCGGAATAGTAGCACTATGAGCGCGGCAGAACTGCGTCGTTTTTCGCTACGTATATTCTGGATGCTCCTAGTGGTAGGAGGGCTATTCCATGCGGTGGTCTTCTTCTTCGGGCAGTGGATCTTCTCTGTATTTCTAGGTTCTGACTGGGCAACTGCGGGTGAATATGCACAGGTGCTATCCGTATGGACCTATCCGCTGCTGGTTTTCACACCGTTCAGCGTGCTCTTCCTTTCACGGAATAAGCAGCTGGCTGGTTGGGTGTTCAATATGGTGCAGACGGTGCTGCGGGTAGCCGCAATGGCCCTGTGCGGTGTGTGGCTACTTGGGGCGAGGGAGGCGGTGCTGATCTTCGCGGTGATAGGGGCTGGGGTGTGGGTGGTAGAGGGGGGGTATCTGCTCAAAATGATGCGAAAGCGGTGAGAGTGCTTTTACTGCTGTAGAGCTACGAGCCTTTTGGAGTGTAGAATGATTTTGGTTTAGAGGGTTCTTGCTAGGAGATGCTTATGTGGCTATTCCTTTTTTTACTACCATTCGCCTTTTTAGCGAGTTTTTACAATCCTTGGTGTCGGACTGTCGGGATGGTGGCCAACGTCCTGATGGTATTATGCAGTATATGGTTGTTTTTAGAGCCTATTTTAAAGGGAGGAGGAAAGATTCGGTTACCTCATGTGATTTTTATAGGAATTCCCCTGTTTTATGTGGTACATACTATTGTGCTTGGTGCACCATGGAGTGAGGCGGGAAGCCCTATTGCGCAGGCCTTTGTATTTATGGTTCTACTCCAGCAGGGACTCACGCAACAGATGCGATACTACTTTAGAAATTGCATGCTGCTCCTTGTCTTATTGGTCACAATTCCATTATTTTTCGGTGTAGAGCTACTGAACCGAAATTCGGTGGGTACTCTCTCTCTCTTTCTGATGCTATCCGTGTTCCAGTTACCGAGAGATTGGAGGAGTATTGTATATTTTGTCATTGCTGTTGTAGGGTTGGTCGTATCCCAGGCTCGGAATGATATGCTTTCCGCTTTTCTATCAATCATTCTTTTGATATGGTGGTGGTGGTACGGTCGGAGGAGGGGAAAAGTACCAGTTTGGTTCTTTTTTGCAACGCTTTCCATCGCTTTTTCTATTGTGATTTTACTTGTATCCATTGCTTTACAGCATGAAAATGGTTTGGCAGACCTCTTGCGAGAAATAAGCGGGCGTATTTTCGACAAAAGTTTGGATTCTGGTCGGGGGGCTCTGTGGGCATCTACATTAAAAATGGTTTACAATAGCCCTTTGATGGGGAGGGGACTTGGGGCTGATATTACAATGTTAGGGAATGGGGCGTACTTGTCAGCACATAATGTTTATGTGCAGCTTCTTGGGCAAACAGGGATTGTCGGGCTTTTGCTTTTTCTATATCTCCCGTTTATTGTTTTCCGGCGTAATAATGCGAAGCAGAAGGAGGGGATCAATTCCAATATATTCCTTCTAGTTTTTATCATTCATCAGAATTTCACCTTAGAGTGGTTTCAAAATAGCTTTGCGCATGGTGTAGCTATATGGTTGATTGTGAATCGTACCTATGCTGAGTGGAAGGCAGATTCGCAGGAAATTGATGGGGATTCACTTGGGCAAAGTTATCAATGCAAGATTTCACCTAGTCTGTAATTAACCAAGGATGTAGAGGATTTGCTATGGTGCAATTTATGGATAGATTGAAAGTGAAGATGAAGATTTTTCTACATCGACCTGTCGTGAGTTCCGAAGGGATGGGTGGGTATGGGAGAGGGGTTATTGCGGCCATATTAACAATGCTGATTTGTCTTTGTGTAATTTTTAATGCGTTGGTAAGCTACGGGACAGATGTTTTTTGGGGGCGTATGGTTGCTAGGGTGGCGGTGGGGATAATTGTGGTATTAGTACCATTATTTTTCATACGATTACGGACTTGGCTTTGCATTATTGGTTTATCCCTACTTGTTTATCCGTTGGAACTCTCATCCCTACTTTCTATAAAGGAGCCTCTCAATTACAATGTACTATGTTCTATTTTTGCAACAACAGCTGGAGAAGCGTTGGGACAGCTGCGTGCATATATTATTCCATCTATTCTATACGTGTTGGTTGTTCTTGCCTATTTTATTTTGCTGTTTCGTTTTGTACGAAATCGATATCTTTTTCATTTAAAATTTAGGGTTCGCATTCTGACCTTAATTCTTACTTTGGGGCTTGGATTGTGTTTACCCTTTCTGGCTAACCCGCATCTTGAGAAAAAGGTTTGGAATTGGGATCGGAATGATTCGCGAAGCTACCTCCTGGAATTACGAGATTTGCCACTTGCTCTTTTCCCGTTTGACGTGGGATTTTTTTCTGCCCTTTACGTTAAGTTTAATATGGATATGCACAGGATTCTTAAGGGGCGCGGAAACCCGCATCTGAACGGAGTGCATTGCGAGAGTGTAGGGGATGGGGCATTACTATCTGTGTTGGTTATTGGTGAGACTTCACGGGCGTGCAATTGGTTTTTGGCGGGTTATGCGCGTCAGAATAACCCTAAACTATCGCAACGCGAAGGACTTTGCTTTTTTCCTAACGCTTACTCGGGTGCTAATGCAACGATTCGTGCGGTTCCGATGTTGCTCTCTGAATCGACACCAGAGGATCAAGATTGCTGGCAGCGGACGCCTTATTTGACTGAGGTGATGCGTGATGCGGGCTTTTCGTCAATCTGGTTAACGGTGCAGTCGCCCGATGATGCTCCATGGTCTAAGGTGGCAGTTAGTGGGTGCGATACGGTGATTTATTTAAGCCCGATTTTCCCCAATCCCGTTATGCGTGATGAATGTCTATACCCATTGGTAGACTCCCTATTGGATACAGTTCGGCGCAATACATTTTTGATTTTGCATACATACGGAGGACATTTTTACTATCCAGATAGGTATGCGGTGGCGGATGCTTGCTATTTACCGGAGCTATCGCGTTCAAATCCCACTTATCCTACTCCGGCAGATCGAGATGCTCTTGTGAATTCTTTTGATAATACAATTTGCTATACAGATAGATTTTTAGACTCCATAATAGGATTGGTTGAGGCTACTGGTTTACCTGCTTTTGTGGTGTATGCGGCCGATCATGGAGAGAATTTGTACGATGATGAGAAGCATCCTCAGCTGCTACATGGTAGTGCGATCCCTTCGCACTATGAGGTACATGTACCTTATTTTATTTGGTTCTCTTCGGCATATCGGGCGCTACATCCAGACTGGATCGAACAAGTGTTTTTGCATAGTACTATGCCCGTAATGACTACGGCAACGTTTCACACAATTCTCCAGTTGGCCGGGATTCATTACAGTGGGCAGCAGCTTTCGAAAAGCTTTGCGGATAGCACGTTTATTCCCCCAACGCATCGGTTTGTGGTGAATAGTTCGGGAGGGGTTATGGCAGCGCCAGATTTTCCGTAATCTGATGAGGGGGGTAATAGCGCACAGGTCATAAAATGGCAAAGTCTGTAGAGGAATTTTACGGAGAACCAGCTTTTAGTTTTGGGTGGTTATGAAAGTGTTAGTACTGTCTGAGGGCAATTCTATCCACACCCAGCGTTGGTGTGAATCCTTAGCTAAAAGTGGGGTTGAAGTACTCCTTTTCACACTGCGTATTGCAAGAACTGATTGGTTTGATGGACGAAAAGTTTCTGTGTTTAGCGCGGGGTTGGATGTACAGGGTAGTGCTAGACTCTGGTGCAAGGCAAGGTATCTATGTGCGGTTGTAAAGATTTGGCAAGCCATCAAAACCTTTAAGCCAGACATCGTGCATGCCCACTATGCCTCTAGCTACGGTCTTTTGGGGGCGTTGGCGGGCTTCCACCCCTATGTCGTATCGGTTTGGGGTTCGGATGTGTATGATTTCCCACGGTCTAATTGGCTCGCCAGACAGGTCATACGTTTTGTATTTCGCAAGGCCGACTATCTGCTGTCTACCAGCCATGTGATGGCGAGGGGAGCCGCTAGGTATACTGATAAACATTTCACTATTACGCCTTTTGGGGTAGATCTGCAGCGATTCTCCCGAGTTCCAGACGTGGCGTGCGATGCGAATCTTATAGGTACGATAAAGACGCTACGCCCGAAGTATGGGATAGATGTGCTGATAAAGGCCTTTGCCCTCTGCGTGGTACGAAATCCAGACCGCCCGCTGCGCCTCTATATTGCGGGAACTGGTTGGCAGCGGGGGGATTTGGAACGGCTAGCCCAGGAGCTCGGTGTGGGGGATCGGGTTGAATTTGCGGGATTTATTGACAACGCAAAACTTCCCGAGCTTTACTCTCGTTTCCTAGTGTCGGTATTCCCCTCGGTGGAGAATTCGGAGAGCTTCGGGGTGGTGGCTGTGGAGGCTGGGGCTTGCGAATGTCCTGTGGTGACCTCAGATGCGGATGGATTCACCGAGACGGTGGTGAATGGCGAGACGGGCTTGATAGTCCCCAAGCGGGATGTGGAGAAGACTGCAGAGGCAATCCAGTACTTCCTTGACCATCCTGAGGAGCGTGAGCGCATGGGGCGGGCTGGCCGGAGGCGCGCAGAGGAACTGTATGATTGGAAGGAGAATGTGGGGAGGATGGTGTCTATATACGAGAACGTCTTGCGGGAATCTGGTAATTGTGGGGAGAGCTAATAAAACAATAGAGTAATAGATGCGAATTCTTTTCGAGAATGATCATGCGGGGTCGAGGATGTACGGGATGTCGCACCGTATCTATCAGTTTGCCGAGGCTTTCATCGCTAGGGGGCATGAGGTGATGATTGTCGGGGCTTCCTATTCCCATGTACGTCGGATTAATCCAGAAACACATGGGTTCTATACCCGTGAGCGTATAGATGGCATTGAGTACCGTTGGCTCAGAACTCCTCGGTACAGTGGGAATGGTGTGGGACGAGTGATTCATATGCTTACCTACAGGCTTCTCCTTTGGCTTTACGCAGGAAAGATTGCACGAGAATTCCACCCCGATGTGGTGATTTGCGCGGGTGTAGAGACATTTGATATTTATGGCTGCGTTCGTATTGCGAAGAAGGTCAAGGCTCGACTGATATACGAGGTTCGCGATCTGTGGCCATTGACCCCCATAATGCTGGGGGACTATTCGCCGAAGCATCCATTCATTCAAATGATGCAGAAGGCAGAAAATTATGCCTATCGTCATGCGGATGCTGTTGTTTCTCTTTTACTGGATGCCCACGAACATATGATTGAACATGGGCTGGGCAGTAAACCCTTCTACTTTATTCCGAATGGTGTTGTCGCCGCCGATTGGCAAATTACGGATCCAGGGGAGGAAGGATTGAAAAGGCATGTGCAAGATGTCCATCTCGATATACTCCGTAATGCACACAAGGAGGGTAAGGTCGTTATCGGGTATGTGGGAACTTTGAATTTGGCAAATGATATAGATATTCTTATCCATGGTTTTGGTAGACTTAAGCGGGATGATACGATCTTGGTCTTAGTCGGTTCGGGAATGGAAGAGGGGCATTTAAAGTCCATTATTGCAAGGGAACGTTACTCCAACATTTTTTTCCTTGGACAACAGCCCAAGCAGGATATTCCGTACTATTTAAGCCTTATAGATATAGCCTATTTAGGCATGAAGCGGAGTCCATTGGTCTTTACATTCGGTATGAGCCCCAATAAGATCTATGACTATATGATGGCAGGCAAGCCCATTGTTCAGGCTATAGATGCCGCCAACAATATTGTGGAAATTGCCAATTGTGGAATTTACGCAGAGCCTGACAATGTGGAGGCTGTGCGAAATGCCATCCAGCAGCTAATAGATATGGGGCCAGAAAAACGCAGGGAGCTTGGGGAGAATGGCAGGGAGTATGTGCTGAGCCACAATACCTACGATGTGCTCACCGACGAATACCTCAGGGCTCTGAGTGGAGAACCTCCGTCAAGGGAGGCTTAGGGTTTCCACCTTTTCACCATTACGACACCGTTTATTTTTGAAAATCAGTCATGCCAAAGAATTTCGCCATTATCGGCGTGGCGGGCTACATTGCTCCGCGTCACCTGAGAGCTATCAAGGAGACCGGTAACCGTCTGATCTCGGCCTACGACCGTTTTGATAGCGTGGGCATTATGGACAGTTTCTTCCCCGAGGCATCCTTCTTCGTGGAGCAGGAACTCTTCGATAGGTTCAATACCCGGCTTAAAGGCACAGATCGGCAGATAGATATGGTGTCGGTCTGCACGCCGAACTACTTGCACGACGCGCACTGCCGCTACGGGATGCGGCTGGGGGCTGATGTGATTTGCGAGAAGCCGCTGGTGCTGAATCCGTGGAATATCGATGCTCTACAGGCAGTAGAGCGGGAGACTGGCCATAGGGTCTACAATATCCTCCAGCTGCGCCTGCACAAGTCTATCATCGCTCTCCGCGAGAAGGTGGCCAATGGGCCGAAGGATAAGGTGTACGATGTGGAGCTCACCTACATGACGAGCCGTGGCAATTGGTACTACACCAGCTGGAAGGGCGACGAGCGTAAGAGCGGAGGAATTGCCACGAACATAGGTGTCCATTTCTACGACATGCTCACCTGGGTGTTTGGCGGCATAAAGCAGAATGTGGTGCATGTGATGAGCCACGACCGCTGCGCTGGCTACCTGGAATTGGAGCGTGCTCGTGTCCGTTACTTCCTATCGATAAATGCCGATTTGCTGCCGGCCAATGCAGTGCAGGGCGAGAAGCGAACCTACCGAACTATCAATATAGATGGCGAGGAGTTCGAGTTCAGCGAGGGGTTCACAGAGCTCCACAATGAGAGCTATCGGCAGATCTTGGCAGGCAAAGGTTTCGGGCTCGATGAGGTGCGTAATTGTATAGAGATTGTACACGGAATCCGCCACTCCACGCCTATAGGACTCAAGGGTGATTACCATCCGTTTGCGAAAGAGCCGCTAGTACCGCATCCGTTTGGATGGACGAGGTAAGTTGTATCCAAGCAGGTTTCTGTAGCGTAACGGGGCGGCAATCATGGTTAGTAGAACTCTGCACCCATGGGAGGAGCTGGACCGTGTGATTGGCGGCGAGCTCCATACCTCCAGCCTCTACCGTACCCTTTACTCTACCGATGCCTCGGCCTATAGCGAGCGTCCATTGGCGGTGCTATACCCGAAGGATGAGCATGATGTGGCGAAGGCACTGGAATTTGCCAGGAAGTACTCGATACCCATTATCCCGAGGGCTGCTGGCACTTCGCTGGCTGGGCAAGTGGTGGGGAGTGGCTTGGTTATTGATGTAACCAAGTATATGCGAGGAGTGCTAGAGGTTTCAGACACTCTGGTTGACCAGCCTAATAGGAAAACCCCGACAGCGCAAGAGGATTCTCATTCCTCTGCGTTGCCGGGGTCTCTTTTGCCATCTGGTGAGCTCTGGGTGCGTGTACAGCCCGGTGTGGTACTCGATGAGCTGAACCTTCGTCTTAAACCGTCGGGCTATTTCTTCGCTCCTGAGACCTCCACCTCAAATCGCTGCTGCATTGGGGGGATGATTGGCAACAACTCCTGCGGTTCGCACTCTGTGGTCTACGGTACTACACGGGAGCATCTGCTTGAGGCCGAGGTGTCGCTTGCCGATGGGAGTAGGGCCACATTCAAAGAGCTGGGTGAAGCAGAAGCGTTGAGGTTGAGCGGGCTAGATACCCTTGAGGGACGGATCTACCGACATATTCTACAATTCCTACAGAATCCAGCGACTCAACAGCTCATAGACGGGCATTTTCCAGATCCTAAACTCAAGCGTCGCAATACGGGCTATGCGCTCGATGTGCTCTACTTCAATTGGCAGGCAAAGCATACCATAAACCTCTGCAATCTGCTGGCGGGGAGCGAGGGGACGCTTGCCATAGTGCTATCGGCTAAGCTACGTTTAGTGCCGCAACCACTTCCCTGCAAGGCGCTGATCTGTGTGCACTGCTGTTCGTTGGAGGAGAGCTTTGCGGCAAACCTCATTGCGCTACGCTACCACCCTGTAGCAGTAGAGCTTATGGATAGCACCATACTAGAGCTAAGCAAGGGTAATCCCACGCAGCAGGCCAACCGATTCTTTCTCATAGGAGATCCAGCAGCCATACTCTTGGTTGAGCTGGTTGCTGGTGATTCAGAGGCTCTAAAAGTTAGTACGGAGGAGGTGGTTGCTGCGTTGCAGGCCGAGTCTTTAGGGTATGCTTACCCAGTGGTGGAAGGGCGAGATATTGCTAGGGTATGGGCACTCCGAAAGGCTGGATTGGGACTGCTCTCTACCCTTCCAGGTGATGCGAAGCCCGTGTCGCTCATAGAGGATACGGCAGTGCTACCCGAGCGACTGGCGGCCTACATTGCCGATGTTAAGCAGATGTTGGCCGGCTATGGGTTAGAGTCGGTTTACCACGCCCATATCTCTGTAGGCGAGCTCCATATTCGCCCGATTCTCAATTTGAAATCACCTGCCGATAGGGTGAAATTCCGCCAGGTAGCTCGGGACACCGCCCTCTTGGTGAAGAAGTACCGAGGCTCTATCAGCGGAGAGCATGGTGATGGGCGGCTAAGGGGGGAATTCATCCCATTACTCCTTGGGCAAGAGGTCTATCGGCAATTCGTAGAGTTGAAGAAGGTTTTCGATCCGCAGGGAATTCTCAACCCAGGTAAGATCGTCTGTACTCCCCCGATGGACGAGGCATTACGCTATCAGGAGATCCCAGCAATAGTCGACACCATTTTCGATTTCTCCCGTGAGCTGGGCTGGCTGCGTGCCGTAGAGCAGTGCAATGGAGCGGGTGATTGCCGCCGTTCCTCGCAGTTTGGCGGTGTGATGTGCCCTACCTTTCGAGTTACTCGCGATGAACGATTCACCACTCGGGCTAGAGCCAATGCTATGCGTGAGGCGTTCTACCGTTTGGAAGGGAAAGGACGGTTTAACGATTCTGATACACTCTCCCTTCTTTCCCAGTGCTTGGCCTGCAAGGGATGCCGCACTGAGTGCCCCTCAAATGTGGATATGGCCAAGTATAAGGCCGAGTACCTCCAGCACCACTATGATGCAAAGGGGATTCCATTCACCACCTACCTTGTGGCAAGGATAGCCGATGTAGAGCGACTTGGAGCTCTGTGGCCGCGCGCCTTCAATGCCGTTGCTACTTGGCATCCAACCTCTACCATTATCAAGCGTGCAATGGGTTTTGCGCCCCAGAGGTCAATTCCGACCCTTGGCAAGTACACTCTTCGCCACTGGCTTCGTAAGTACCCATCACCACCAAGCGTAGAAGGGAAGCGGGAGCTATACCTTTTTATCGATGAATTCACCAATTTTCTCGATGTGGAGGTGGGTATAGCTTTTGTCAATGTGCTGCACTGGCTGGGGTACAGCGTTTTGACACCGAAGCATGCAGACAGCGGGCGTACAGAGATCTCTAAGGGCCTAATCCGCAGGGCAAGGCGGCTAGCCGAGCGTAATGTTCAGCTATTCGGCGAGCTTGCGAGTGAACATGCGCCGCTGGTGGGCATTGAGCCGTCGGCCATCCTAACCTTTCGGGAAGAGTACCCTAGCCTTCTGCGTGGCGATAGGCAGGTGGAGGCTCGGGTACTCGCTGGGCATGCTCTTCTCTACGATGAGTTCTTGCTGCGAGAGATTCAAGGAGGGCGCATTACCCACGAACAGCTCCCCATATCGCCCCTCAAAGGTCGGAGTGTGCTCCTTCACGGGCACTGCCACCAGAAGGCATTAGCCTCAGTAGAAAACACCAGGAGAGTGCTGGAATTCTTTGGGTATCGAGTTGAGGTCATTCCCTCGGGATGCTGCGGTATGGCAGGAGCTTTCGGATATGAGAGTCGGAGTTATGAGCTATCGATGGCTATTGGTAACGATGTGCTATTCCCCGCCATTCGCACTGCAGAGGCCGATGTACTTATAGCGGCACCTGGTACTAGCTGTCGGCAACAGATTAAAGACGGGACGGGCATAAAGGCCTTCCATCCCGTGGAATTGATTAATTTCGCGCTGGGATTTCAAACCCCTATTTTTACGCAGCACAGTTCCTAGAATTTTATCACTATGAAAGTTCCCTTTTCGCCCCCCTACATCGATCAGGCTGTTATAGACGAGGTGGTCGACACACTTCGCTCAGGGTGGATAACCACTGGCCCCAAGTGCAAGGCTCTTGAGGAAGAAATCCGAGATTTTACCCATTCTTCCGCGGTACTAGTGGTGAATTCGTGGACTTCAGGGGCTATAATGATGCTCCGTTGGCTTGGCCTTCAGCCGGGTGACGAGGTTATTATACCAGCCTACACCTATGCTGCTACAGGTATGGCGGTGCTGTGGGCTGGAGCTAAGCCTGTAATGGTGGATGTGGGGGAGGATTTCAACATGTCGCTACCCGCTCTGAGGGCTGCAATCACTCCTAGAACGAAAGCGATAATCCCGGTGGATATTGCGG
>JABCOB020000050.1 GCA_013333835.2 Bacteroidia bacterium | reverse complement strand
GCTAATCCGGTAGGTACGCCCGTTCCTCCGAGCGCGCTACCTGTTGTCCCCTCATTCCTGTATGAATCTGAAATCCCTGCCAATTTAACGGGAGGGGAGATAAGCCATCGGCTCGGGGTGCGGGTTTCTGACGGCGACTGCTACTGGGAGCAGTACGTCACCATCACTGTTTACCCCTCGGTGCTTAAACCGAATTTTGATGTGCCGGCGGGTCCTATCTGCTCCCCGGTTCTCCATCACCAGTATGAGGATCACAACTCTACTAACCAGCCTAGGAGGACCAAGTATCTCTGGGAGTTCGATGTGACCAACGAGCTCGGCGTGCTTTCCAGCTCCGATATGGTCTTACCCGCACCTCAAGACTACGTATGGGAGGATAATGCTACGCTCACCAAGACTATAAAGGTTCGCTGCACGGTTACTGACGCTTCGGGGAACTGTAAGAACTCGGATGAGAAAACCTTTGTCCTGAAGACTGGTATCAAGCCAGCCATTACGGTGGAGGTCGACCCCAACTCGGGCTGCCTTCCCGTGAAGATAAATTATAGGAGCAATGACCCCGCAAGCTACATCCAGAGCTACCAGTGGGATCTGCTACAGAAAACAGGAGGGACGTTCACTTCGGTGGCCAGCAGCACTACGGCAGCAGGCCAGTTCGCAGGTGTACCCCTAGATCCCAGCAAGGAGACGAGGGTTCGGCTTAGGGTTCTCAACCAGAACTCCTGCCCAGGGTCAAGTGAGGCGGCGCTGAGGATTAAGCCCAACGCTAAGCTAGGCTCGCTTGCCGCTACGGTGGTTAATCCCTGTAGTCCAGAGTTTAAGGTGAAGATTGAGGGACTGAATCTGAGCGGTGCGGACAGCTGTGTATGGAGCATAGGCGATCCGCTGGCGCTGGGGACGTACCAGCTGCACGAGATGGGGAAAATGAACATCACCGATGTGCATAAAGAGACCACAGTCACGTTTGAGAATTACACCCCGAACCCCTACCAGAAGTACGTACACCTGGAATTGAGACGAGGATCAGACTGTGGGGTGCGAGATAGCATTCTGGTTACCGTGCCGAGCTACATGAGGGCAGTAATGGAGGTGGATGAACCTGAGAAATGTCCCGGCAATGCGGCAGGTGAACGTTTGATACATGTGGTGGACAAGTCTATAGCGCCTACTACAGCTACCCGGACATGGCTGATAGATGGGGTAGCGGTAACACCTGAGCCTGGGAGCTCCCATCCGAACTATTACTTCAAGCTGACGAATCCCAGCACCACCATATCTAAGCAGCAAACTATAAAGCTCAGCCTGACCGATAATCCCCCAGCACCTACTCCGCCAGCACCGCCAACCCCTCCTGCTTGCCCCAGTAGTACGGGGGTTGCGCTTACCACGTATCCTCGAGTAGATCCACAATTCACTGCGGAGTACGGAACACCACCTACTATCTGGAATGTGGGGGTAGAGCTTTGCGCCGACCAAGAAGCCACGCTCAGGGCTACGGGGGCGGAAAAGTATGAGTGGATATCCTATGTAACGGCATTACCAGGTGAGACCCCGGCAATTCAGGGTGAAGGCGCGCTGATAACGGGTAAATTTACAAATGAAACTGCTGCCAACATCGCCCACCACGTAGTACTCACAGGTTCGAATAGCAAGGGATGCACTGGCAAGGCAGAGCGAGATTTCATCCTAAAGCCTGGGATAAGGGCTGCTTTCAAGGCAAAGCCTCTCGATAGTTGCACGCCCTACAAGCTCCAGTTGATAAGCGAAACAAAATCTGCTCTAGCTCCTAATATTATAGAGAACTGGAATCTGGATGGAGGAGTTCCCTCCCCCGATCCGCTGGATCCTCCAGGTACTTACGTATATACCACACCAGGCTCGCACACCGTTACGCTAACAGCGCAGAATAACGTCCCAGGTAACTCCTGCGATGCTGTGGCTCCAATGTCGTTCACCTTTGAGGTATTGCCCCCCATATCGGTTAATGTGACAGGGGTTTCACCTTCCACAATGGTTTGTGCGCCCGAGACTCTAACGTTCAATTGCACGGCTAATGGGGCTGAAACGTTGACATGGTTCTTCGAGTCGCCCTATGTTGGCGATGGCCAAGAATTCCCTGTTCCTCCCGCCACAGCATCCCATACGTACCAGAATACAACGGATAACGAGATCCGGCACATCGTTAAAGTCATTGGTAAGAACCGGCGGGGCTGTGGCGATAAACCTGGGAGCGTGGCGACACAGGAGGTGATAATTCTGCCCCAGCCGCAGAAGAAAATCTCGTTTAAGGAGTTGACCCTCTGCTCGCCTGTCAATGTAAGGTTTGGTTCAGATGCGGGTATGTTTGAATGGAGCGAATGGAAGTTTACGCCCACAGGCCCGCATGCGGCAACCCACGGGCAGCAAGAATTGCGTACACTGCAAGTCGGTAGGTTGGCCACTATACCGCTGAAGAATGATCACGATACAGATCCAATAGTCTACGAAGTTGAGTTCAAGGCGTGGAAGGTTTGGACTTTTGGCGGTATCTCTAAGACGTGCCCATTCGGCCCGGAAAAGATTGACGACAAGGTGACAGTTCCCCCGCTTTTGAAACCGTTGGTAGTTCCTTCAGACACAGAAGTCTGCTCGGGAACAAAGGTGGTTTTCACGGATAATACTACTGGGGGCGATGTCCAGCAAGAGTGGACCTTTGAGGATGTGCAGGGTGGAAACCTTGTGACAGGCAGAGGCACACTGGTAGATTATACGTTTGTCAACACGAGTAGGACTGCAAAGGAGTTTGATGTAAAGCTTCGGTCGCTCCAAACCAACTACGGGTGTGTAAAGGAATCGCACTACCCAATCCTAGTAATGCCGCGCATTCAGGCAGATTTCAAGATTAAAGAGACGGATAAGTGTGCGTATCCTTACCCCATCACGTTTACGCCGACGGAAACGGGAGGGGAGGACCCAACGCAGTTCAGCACCCAGTGCGATTGGGATTTTGGCTATGTGTGGCCCAACCCAGGTGGTGCGCAGCAGCAGGATGTAAGGAGCGATTTCAGTGCAGTTTCCCACAACTTCAGGAATCATTTGCCCAATGCCACTGTCTCATATCAGGTTAAGCTTAACGTAAAGCAAACCTACCTGAACTCTGGTAAAGTGTGCCAGCATGACACGACGCAAACCGTGGTGATCCCCCCCGAATTGCGCCCTGTATTCGATCCTGTGCCTGAGAGGTTTTGCGTTCCCGATGAGGTAGAATTTACCCACGCATCTTCTGGGGGCATAGAGCATGTGGTTTGGGACTTTGGCGATGGGAATAAGCTCGATACGGTATCAACTGTATTGAAGGTTAAGCACAAGTACCAAAACGAGGCGATCTCGGTGCCTACGCAGTACACCGTAACGCTTACGGCACACAGGGGGAAGTGCGACCAGAAAGCTGAACGTATCATTACGGCCTACCCAAAAGTTAAACCCGAATTCACGGTAGAGCAGAGCGAATTCTGCTCGCCTACGAAAATGAAGATAAAGAACAGTACTCAGAATGGTAAGACATTCGACTGGACTATCACGGGTGTAGGCCTCACACCGGTAACGATACCCTCAACCACAACGCTCGATGATGTGGAAACGCCCGACCTCATCAATACCAATAGCAACAGCGAGATCGATGTCACCCTACGTCTTCTTGCCAAGGCTGACTACGGAGGAGGGTTGGTGTGCCAGAATTCTAAGACGGCAGACTACAAACTGCTTCCTCCCGTTAAAGCTCAGTTTACCCCATCGGTTACCATAGGATGCAATCCCTTGGATGTGAACATCACCAATCTCAGCACGGGGCTAGGTAGCTACTCTTGGTATGTTGACGGGGCGCCCATGGGTATTGAAGCACAACCCACATTTAGATTTGAAAATACGGATAAGGAAAATCCGCGAACCCTAGTTTTACGACTCGAGGCGAAGAACCGTCTCTACGATTCCAAAAAGCCTGTTGCGGCTTGCTGGGATGCCCAGGATGTCTCGCTCACGGTACACCCGAAGCTAGACTCTATATTTGAGCTAGACAAGCAGGACGGATGTTCCCCGCTGACCGTAGAACCCAAAGTTTCCTTCCCTTCCTCTGCGTATGGGTATAGCTGGGATTTCTCAGGAGGTACACCCGCTACAAGTTCGGCTGAAGTGCCCGGGGCTATAGTATTCCAGAACGTGACGAATGCCCCTCCAGTTTTGGTCAAGCGCAAGATTAAGCTAACCACCTTTGTCGCAGCAGCTACACAGTGCTCCAAGGTCTATGAGCGCGAAGTCACCGTCTTTCCGAGAGCCTATCCTGATTTTAGCATAACAGCCAATGGATGTTCACCCTTGCAGGCCGTGGTGCATGATCAGAGCGTGCTTAGAGATGGGGAGGGAACTTACGAATGGGAGCTGAACAATGGGCTCAAGAGCAGCGAGCAGAATCCCGTTTTCACACTTGTCAACAATTCGTATACTACGGATGTGTCGTATACGGTGAAACTCCGGCTTCGCTCCAAGGATGAGTGTGTAGATTCAACCACCCAGTCCGTTACAGTATACCCACGTCCTAAGGCAGCTTTTGTAGTGGTTGGAGATAGCGAGAAATGCCCCCCGTTTGATGTCGAATTGCAGAATCAGAGCGAGGGTACAGGGCTTACCCATACATTCGATTTTGGTGACGGGGCTTCGCAAACTACCACCACACTCGCTCCTATAACCCACAGGTATGATAATCACACCTCCGATAAGGTCGGCTATACCATCAATCTAGTTGTGGTCAATAACCATAACTGTACTGACACTACATCGCGCACGGTGGTGGTCTTCCCGACAGTGGTTGCAGATTTCGATTTCGATCCTAGCCTACCTCGGTGTAGCCCTTCGGTTGTCAACATGGTGAATAGGAGTACGGGAGGCTTTAAGTACGAATGGGATTTTGGCGATGGCACAACTATTGACATGCCAGAACCAACGCATACATTTGTGAATAAGGAGGCTGCGGATAAGACCTTCTCGGTTACCCTGAATGTAGCTTCAGAGTTTGATTGCAAGGCTACAGTCACCAAGCAACTTACGGTATTTGCAACCCCATTGGCGTATTTTGAGGCTGCACCACCGTTGCAGGTATTCCCGAATTCTACGATACAGCTGCGGAATCTCACCGAACCACAGCCGAGCACCTGGTCTTACTATTGGGATTTCAACGATGGGTACGACAGCCATGATAAGTCGCCAGCTGATCATAAGTACAGACGTTGGGCGCCTAAGGATTGGGATTTTGCCTACACGGTAAAGCTCGTGGTGAATGCCCCCAACTGTTCAGACACCGCCATTCAGAAGGTGTACATTTATGCGCCGTTGCCCAATACCAAGTTCACGGCAAACCGCTTTGAGGATTGCGTACCGATGCGCGTCTTCTTTAGGAACGATTCGGAGGGTGCTACTGATTACCTCTGGGAGTTTGGCGACGGCACAACGAGCACAGATCAGGAGCCGATACATGATTACACTCGCCCAGGGATCTATCATGTTAAGCTTACGGCAACAGGTGACGGAGGTATAAACTACGCCTACGGTGTATTTATAGCCTATGAGAGACCTGTAGCCAAATTCAAGATGTTCCCCTCGAAAGTAATGCTACCCAATGCGCTAGTGAAGGCGCAGAATGAAACGGTTGGCGTGAACAAATTCTGGTGGGATTTTGGCGATGGTGCGGTATCTACCGAAGAGGCCCCCGTGCATGAGTATCAGGCTCCCGGGGAGTATAGAGTCTCTCTGAAGGTTGAGAACAGCGCTGGTTGTACGGATACTACTTCCCGCAGCCCGGGCGTCATAGTGCTACCAGTAGGTAAAATCAGGTTTCCTGATGTATTCCAACCCAACGAGAACGGTAGTAATGGGGGGAGCTACGATGAGCATGATGTCAAGAACCAGGTATTCCACCCCTATACTGACGGCATCTCGGTCTATACCCTCCAGATCTATAGCCGTTGGGGCGAATTGATCTTTGAATCGCACGATGTGGCCAAAGGATGGGATGGCTATAGGAGTGGTAAGCTTTGCGATGCTGGCGTTTATACCTACCGTGCGTTCGGCCAATTCTTTAATGGTGAGGTGTTTGATGTGAGGGGTAATGTAACCTTATTGCGATGAGAATTAATTCTGTAGTATTGCCGCTCATTCTGGGCTGTGTATTCGTGGG
>JABCOB020000049.1 GCA_013333835.2 Bacteroidia bacterium | reverse complement strand
AGCCCCCCCTACCCCAATGGCCACAGGTATCGAAAATAGGTGGTGCGCACGGTCAAACTCCGCATCTTGCAGCGAGTAGACAATATCGAACCCGCCCACCCAGAGCAAAACCCCAATGGCTAGCAGCAGGGTATAGAGATCAAAATGGCCTGTGGCAGCCACAAACGCACCCAAGGGCGCCAGTGCCAACGTAAGCCCCAGCCAGAAGTGGCACAACCAGGTAAACCGCTTGGTGTGGCTATAGCCCAACAGCAGCAGCAGAGCCACCGGGCTGAGGTAAAAGGTCAGGCTATTGAGGAAAAAAGTCGCCAGAACAAAAAGCGCCGCGTTCACCGCAACAAACACCGCCCCCCCCGAACAGAAATCGTGCCCATCGGGATCTCCCGTTTCATGGTTCGCGGATTAAGCGCATCGATCTTTCTATCTAGCAGCCTGTTATACCCCATTGCAGCGTTACGAGCCAGCACCATGCACACCAGCACTAGCAGCACTGTGCGCAGGCTAACCGTGCCCGTTGAGGCAAATCCCCACGCCAACCCTACTAGCGCGAACGGCAGCGCAAACAGGGTGTGGGAAAACCTCACAAGCCGAAACCAGGGAGTCACCGAGCCGACCACGCCCCTGCTCACACCAAGCGTCCTTTAATTAGCTGTATAAACTCCTCCCGCGTCTTGCTCTGCGTCATAAAGGCCCCCGTGAACGCCGAAGTGGTAGTTACACTATTCTGCTTCTGCACACCGCGCATCTGCATACACATGTGGGCAGCCTCTATAACCACAGCAACCCCCTTGGGGTTCAGCGCATTCTGTATACACTCCAGAATCTGATCGGTTAGGCGTTCCTGCACCTGCAGCCTGCGCGCATAGGCATCCACCACCCGCGCGATCTTGCTCAGGCCCGTGATGTAGCCATTCGGGATGTAGGCCACATGCGCCTTGCCGTAGAAAGGGAGCATGTGATGCTCACACAGCGAGTAGAGCTCTATATCCTTCACTATCACCATCTGGCTGTAATCCTCGGCAAACCGAGCCCCCATCAGGATACTCGTGGGATCCAGCTTATAGCCATGCGTGAGGAATTGGATAGACTTTGCCACCCGTTCGGGGGTCTTCAGTAGCCCACTGCGCGAAGGATCCTCACCAAGCAAGCCTAGGATAGCCTCATAGTGCTGCATGAGCTGCTGGGTGCGTTGGGCATCCCACTGCTCTAGCTTATTGTACCCAGGCCCAGGAGTTGAAGATCCCCCATCGTTCAGACGCTCAATATCCATATCCACCCCGGTAGAGTGTGCTGAAAATCGTAACGTAGAAAAGGAAGACGAGCACAAATGCAATCAGCATCCAGATTAGCTGCGCCCGCGCCCAATTCCGCTTGCTTTGAGGCGCCATATCACCAAACGCCCAAACGAAGAGCATAATCAACCCCACCACCGGGATGGCCATGATGAGAATGGTTACGAACCAGTTACCCACCGACATGGGGCGATTCTCGTACTGCTTCTGGAGCTGCTGCAGCTCGTTTGAATTCAGTTCTGCCATGATACTCTATATCTAACAAGTAGTTGCGCAAAAAAAATCTCAACGGAAGGTATACCAAAAGTACGACATCCTAATTATGAGGGCTGCCACATATAGCCCAAACACTACTGCAAGTATTAGCAAATGCGCCCTGGCCCAATTCCGTTTGCTCATAGGCGCATTGCCCCCAAAAGCCCAGACGAAGAGCAGAACAATATTGGCGATTGGTATCAAGAGCAGAAGGATAGAGCCCACCCAATCGGCAACCGACATGGGGCGATTCTCGTACTGCTTCTGGAGCTGCTGCAGCTCATCTGAATTCAGTTCTGCCATTTATACACCGAGAGTTATTTGTTCAACGCACGCAAAGACCATTTCCCCGGAAACCCGCCACCAAGAGCAAGGGGAGGAAAGAGCCCCGTTGCCACCTCCATTTCTAGGAGCCATACTCGTAGAATCCACGCCCGCACTTGCGCCCGAGCAGCGAAGCCCGCACCATCTTACGGAGCAATGGATGGGGCCGATACTTCGGATCGGCAAACTCTGCGTAGAGCACCTCCATAATGGCCAGGCAGACATCAAGCCCTATAAGATCGGCAAGAGCCAACGGCCCCATGGGGTGATTCGCCCCAAGCTGCATGGCAGCATCAATCTCCTCCCGCGTAGCCACGCCGTCGGCCAATATGCCAATCGCCTCGTTCACCATCGGTATCAGCATCCTATTCACCACAAAGCCCGGCGCCTCATTCACGCCCACGGGGGTCTTGCCGATCTCCTTGGCAAAGCCTACCGCAAGCGCGTAGGTCGCATCAGAAGTCAGCTGCCCACGGATTACCTCCACCAGCTGCATGATGGGGGCTGGGTTGAAAAAGTGGATACCCACCACTCGGTCAGGACGTTGCGTTACGCCGGCTAGCTCGGTGATGGAAAGCGAGGAGGTGTTAGTGCCGATAACCGTTGTGGGCTTGCAGATGGCATCCAGTTCACGTAGCACCCCCTTCTTCACCTCCATGTCCTCAGCTATCGCCTCTATTACCAGGTCGCAGTCCTTCAGATCGGCATAGCTCAGCGTGGTCTTCCGCCGCGCAAGGCAAGCCGCGCTATCACCAGCCTTCAGTTTGCACTTTTCCACGAGCCTCGCCAGATTCCGCGAGATCCCAGCCGTAGAGCGCTCCAGCGAAGTCTCAGATCTCCCCTTCTGCAGCACCTCCTGCCCACTCTGCATTAACGCCTGCACTATTCCACTCCCCATAGTGCCCGTGCCTACTACGCAAATCCTCATAGTCTCAATAATTCAAGATGCTTGAATGGCTCGAAAAACGGTGCAAAGGTAGCCGCCACCACCACAAGCAGATTGGTATACAGTGAAACATCAATCTCTATCGTATGAATAGTAGGACAACAAAAATAACTATATATGATTAATTCTTTTAGAACCCATTGAATCGCCACTTGCCAAACAATCTGAATGGGACGGTTGTAAAACTCCCGCGCACTCTCCCTTGTAGAGCTATTTATTCTCCAGCTTAGCCTCCCGTTTCTGCAAGAAAGCCTCCATGGCCTCCTTCTGGTCGTGGGTGGTAAAGCAGAGGCTGAACTGCAGGCTTTCCATCTCGTTGGCCGAATCGAAATCCACTTCCAACCCTTGGTTTAGAGCCTCTTTCACCCTACGAACGGCTATAGGGGCCTTGCTCGCAATGAGCCTTGCCGTGGCCAGAGCCGCATTCTCCAGCTCCTCGGGTTCTACCACCCTATTCACCAGCCCTATACGGAGAGCCTCGTCAGCCTTCACCATCCTAGCGGTGTAGAGCATCTCGGCGGCCATGCCGCGCCCTATGAGCCGGGGCAACCGCTGCGTACCCGCGTAGCCAGGTGTGATGCCCAACCCCACCTCTGGCTGGGCGAATACCGCCTTAGT
>JABCOB020000048.1 GCA_013333835.2 Bacteroidia bacterium | reverse complement strand
TCATCTACCGCAGCACCGTTCACCACAACGCTTCCGTCCTTGTCCTCGTAGCCATCCTTCTTGACGATGTAGGTGTAGGTGCCGTTTGGCAGGTCGATGTTGGCCTTGCCGCTAGCATCTGCCGTCAGGGTCTGTCCGTTGATCTCGATGGTGGCACCGTCAATGGCCGCGCCGCCGTCAGCATCGGTAATCGTGAAGGTGACGGTGTACTCTGGCGGAACTTGTACGAAGTGGGCGACTAGCGTCAAGTTCTCCTGTACACTCGTTGGCGCTATCGTCTCCTTATTTGTTCCGAGGTCGCCATCCCAGAAGAGGAATTTATAGCCAGGATTAGCCACAGCCTTAGCAGCTTTGGCATTGGTCCCCTTGGTTATCGTTTGGCTTTGAGTCTTTGCACCCTCCACTTCCACGTAACCAGCATCGGGAGTCACCACTTGGTAGGTGATGGTTGCCATGGCTGGGTCGCTGAGGTAGGCGGTGTAGGTCTGTTCTCTGTACACCTCATGCTGCTTGGAGAGCTTTACCTGCGTTTCGCCATTGCTCCAGCGAACGAATTTGTACGGGCTGTTCGCCTTCGCCTCCACGTTGGCAGGTTTTTTGCCCATCTCTACATCCTGCTCGGTGATACCAGCCTGTTCTACAGTACCATCATCCTTGAGCTTGTCGAAGGTTGCAGCACCCGCAGGCTCTGCAATGTAGTGAACCTTGAACTTCTCGGTAGATGGTTTGATGATCAGGATGTTATCAAGCTCTGCACCAGAGGATACCGAAGTTGTGTAGTACCAGCGGAACTGTACAGACTTTCGTCCCGAGAGTTGCCCAGCAGGTACGGTATGCGCCTTAAAACCAGGGGTTCTCAGCGCTGTGGGGAAAGCGCCTAGGGCATCCATCCAGTTTCCGTCGTTGTTCACGCACATCTGCAGCTGCAGTTTACCCATAGAGGAGAATACAGTGTAATTCATGCTCACCACCAGCTCGCTATTCCACCCGTTCTCGAGCTTGTAGCAAGGCGAGTAGAGAGCCGCCTGTACCTTGCCCTCTGGGTTAGGCCATGCGGGTTCTACGCCGGCAAAATGCCCATCGAGCGGCGGGTATCCCACCAGAGGCGATTGGGTTACCTCCCATAGAGCTGTGGAAGAGCCTGAGCTTAGCGTGTACCAGCCATCGCCCAAACCATTCTCGAAGTCGTTAGAGCCTGGCAGGGTGGCGTATGTGCCGAAGAGCGCGGTGACCTCCATGTTGGCCACGGCTTGATCTTGCCGTTTCAGAGTTGTAACGCCATCGCTCCAGCCCTTGAAGTAGTGGTTTTCGTCGGCCGCCTCTATCTCCACTTCATCACCCTTCGCGAACCGCACCACCTCTTGGGTTGCCTTTGTAGCATCCTTGAACTTCCCGCCATTCTCCACCTTGTAGGTCAGGGTGTACTTGATCTCCTTGAAGATGGCTTTTATCTCAGTATTCTGGGCGATGTTCCGAGCCACATGTGGATTCTCGGTCGTGTTATCGCTCCACTTGTCCAGCATGTAGTTGGCATCTGGCTTAGCCATTACGGGTTGTCCAGTTCCATCGGGAGCAACCATCTGATTGAGATTGCCCACCAGCTTACCGCCCGTGCCATCCACGCTATAGGTAAGGGTGAGTGTCGCCTTCTTGAGGTCTACTGTCAGATCCACGTTCTTCCCGATGGTTAGGTCTGCCGTGGTCATCACATCAGAGTAGCCATCCTTGCGAACCGTGAAGCTGTAGGACTTACCCGCGGGCAGATACCAAGCCACCACGCCGTCGGCACCAGTAGTTTCCGACTCCTCGCCTAGGATGATGGTAGCATCCTGTAACGGATTGGCATTCTCGGTAACCGATATGGATACGCGCCACAGGTCGCCCTGTACCATTTCGAACGATCCGCTTTCTGGGGTTACCGTGTAGTAAGAGGTCTCGTAGGTCTTGGCTGGGTCTGCCGTTACTGTGTATTTGCCTACCGGGAGAGCGCCGTTGGGCTGTACTGTAGTACCATTGGCATCCTTCACGGTGAAGCAGTTGTTATCGAACGGGCTGGGCATGCTACGGGCATCCTGTGGATTCACCAGGGTAGTGTAGTCATATGCCAGATCCAGCGCGTATCCCACAGGATATTTCTTATTGGCCACCTTCACCGTTACAGGCTTCTTGCCCACAGTGATGGCCATGTCTTTAGGCTCGGCGGCATCCCACATGCCAGAGCTTGGGCGGGTAGCCCTGAGAGCTGCGGAACCAGGCTTGCCGATGACGAGCTGGCCGCCCGCTACCGAGGCCACTTCAGGATGGTCTGAGGTAACCACAGGCGCTAGGCCAGAGTTCACCGTGATGCCCGATGCCACGGGCTTATCCCCATAGGTGTACTCGGTCTTGTCCAGCTGCCAGGCTATCGTCTGGGTCTGGGCTAGCTGTAGCGTGTAGCTCTTCTTGGTGCCATTGGCAGCCTTCACGGTGATTACGGTCGGGCTCGATAGGTCTACCTCCGTTACACCGCTCTCAAGCTTTGTATCCAGGTGGTAGAGTTCGGCCTCTGGCGAAACGGTGAAGGTCAGTTTCACCTTCTTCGGGTCGGTCAGCGTGCCGTCGGCCTCTGCCAGTCGGATCAGGATGCTCTGCGTGATTGGGTTGACATTCACGTCTTTCTGCAATCCTGCATTCTTGCTCTTCTCGAGCTGTAGGGTTAGCAGGTCGCACTCCTTGGAGGCATCCTCGGCAAACGTGAGAGTTACGGTCTGGGTCAGCTGCTTGTTGAATAGGTTAGCGTTTGCCAC
>JABCOB020000047.1 GCA_013333835.2 Bacteroidia bacterium | reverse complement strand
GATGCGCGCATCGTAACCGCAAGAAACGCTCCAACGCCAAAAAGGCGTAAGACCCCAACCAGGGGGTGAGGCTATACATCGCTCCGCCGAGGGGTATGAGGGGTTTTACCCCTAAGCCCGATTTTGCGGCGGCATCGCGCGCCTGCGCCAGCCGCGCCACTGCGTTGGGCAGTAAGTAGGGGTACACCTCGTGCTGGCGTAGAAGCTGCCACATGCGCTCCAAGACTCTAGTGTGCACATCGCCAGCCACATCGCCAAAGTAGGCTGGCACCACCCCTTTCACAGGTTGGCAGTAGACCAAATGGCGCTTGGCATCTACCTCTTCCACCACCCACACCCGCCCGGCAATGGCTATACGATCCTGCACGGGCGGTGGCTGTACTATGGTGCCCAGCTCCTTGGATTCCCACCGCACGGTATACTCCTCATTCTCCTGGAACACCGCGTAGAACTTGAAGTTGCCCACCACGCGTTCCCCTGCTAACCCCACTATGAGGCCGCCGCGCTCGGTTTGCTGGAGATGGTGTATGGAGAGGAGATGGCGGAGCAGTAGGCGGAAATCATCCTTGGTTACCAGTCGGAACGGGCTAAGCGTCAGCACCCGCGAGGCGAGTTCGGCGGGCAGCATTTCGCCCTGGGCTGCCAAGATGCTCATGGTCTGGTGGTAGAGGAGGCTGTAGGGCAATCGCCCTTCACGGGGTGGCTCTACCCAACGATCCTCTAGGTAGAGCTGGATGAGCGCAATGGCCTGCAGGAGTTTCCAAGGAATGGTCTCGGGCAACAATGCGCGCGCTTCGGTGGGGTCTTCACGCAGCACAAACCACATCTCCGATGGTGCTCCACGCCGCCCTGTTCGCCCCATACGCTGCAGGAATGAGGATACAGTGAAGGGGGCATCGATCTGGAGAGCCCTCTCTAGCCTACCGATATCTATCCCCAGCTCGAGGGTAGAGGTGGTGCAAACGCTCACCAGGCTATCATCCTGCTTAATCACATCCTCTGCGCTCTCGCGGTAGCTCACCGAAAGATTGCCGTGGTGGATGAGGAATCTATCAGGCTCATGCGCCGCCTCGCAGTACCCCCTTAGGGTGGCTGTAACCACCTCGCACTCTTCGCGAGAATTGGCAAATATCAGGCACTTATGCCCACGGGTGTGGTTGAATATGTAGGTATAGCCCGGGTCGGCCTGCTGCAGGATGCTGGGGGTAGCTGGCGTATCATCGGCATCGGCAAGTTCTACCGCCAATCCGGAGGGATTCGGTAGCGGGGCAGCACGGCCTTCCCCATCCCCCTGCGCACCCTCTAGATTCCCCTTGCCCAGGGTGAAGAAATGCTGCATAGAAAGCCTCCACCGGGTGTCGCCCTTCTGCTGTAGGCGGGGGATCACCGTTGGCCTGCCGGTGCCCTCTGCTAAGAATTGCCCTACCGCCTGGGGATCGCCCACTGTGGCAGAAAGGCCCACCCGCCTAGGATTCACCCCTGCCAGTCGTGACAGACGCTCTACCAAGCAGAGGGTTTGCCCGCCCCGATCGCCCCGTAGAAACGCATGGATCTCATCTATCACCACAAAGCGGAGATCGCCGAATAGGAAGGGGATCGCTGCGTGCCGGTGGAGCAGCATGGCCTCGAGCGACTCGGGGGTAATCTGCAGTATGCCTGAGGGCTCTTTGGCCAACCTGCGCTTCTCAGACTGCGATACATCGCCGTGCCAATGCCATACGCTAATGCCTGTATGCCTGCACACCTCCTCGAGCCGGGTGAACTGATCGTTGATCAGGGCCTTGAGCGGCGCGATGTAGAGGCAGCCGATGGATGCGGGGGGCTGCTCCTGCATGAGGGTGATGATGGGGAAAAAGGCAGCCTCGGTCTTGCCAGAGGCGGTGGAGGCGCACAGCAGCAGGTTGTCGTGGGTATTGAATATGGCATCGGCGGCGGCCGCCTGCACAGCCCTTAGAGCCTGCCACCCCTGCCGATAGATGTAGTCCTGGATGAAGGGGGAATAACGGGAGAAGAAATCCATGATATAACCCTTTCTAGCTATGTTTTACCATTATTGTTGCGGCACACCACGTCGCTACTAAGCCCCAAGAGATTGTAATCGCATATTTCGTTCTGGCTAAAGAATCAAAAATCATTCTGCGTTCCCATTCCGGGCAAAAAAAGGAGGCTGCCTGCTGGGTGGACATGTGGTCCACGCCGTGCAGACAACCTCCCCCCATGAAAATGCGTATGGGTCAGAGCGTGAAGTCGGCCAACCCGGGGTCGATCTCCCTATCCTCCAGCTCGGGCTTGGTGAATGTAAAGGCCTCCGAATGGAGCAGGGAGGCGATGCTTTGCTCTGGATGCTGGTATAGAATGTCGAGCAGCTCTACAAAATCTCTAATCACCTCACGCGGGGTAATGTGGGCATTCGCCCCAATGCGCTCAAATTCGATCTTTATGAAATCGGCCAGATCGTGCTCATTCAGCCTCTTGGGGTAACCGTAAAGCCCAGCGTGCATCTCGGCGAGCTTCTCGGTAAGCACGAGCATCTCCTCTGGCGACAGGGGGGCGAGCCTGATGATGGGCGCCAGCAGATCTTGCCCACCTAGCTGCGCGAATTTACCTCCCTGTAGGCGAGACCGCAGCGCCTCGTAGCTGAATACTCCCCGGTGCGTATCCTCCACGCACTCTGGCGTCCCACACATCACTATGCCTATGTACTCGGCCTTCCCCTGGAGGGCATCGTTGTACATGGCGAGGAGCTTCTCATAGTTATACTGGCGAGCTACGCTGTGGGGTATCTTGTACACATTCACCAGCTCGTCAATCAGCACCAGAAGGCCGCTGTAGCCCGCTTGCCGAAAGAAGAGGGCTAGCAGTTTGAGGTAATCATACCAATCCTCATCGGTCACTATAACCCCAACGCCCAGCTCTCGCTTCGCCTCGGTTTTAGACGTATATTCCCCCCTAAACCACTTAAGCACCAAGGCTTTCTGCTCATCATTCCCCTCTACAAAAGCCCTGTAGTAGGCGGCCAGGAGATTCGCGAAATCAAATCCATGCACTAGGGTCTGCATGCTACGAACCACCTCAAATATCTGCTGCTCTACGGTTTGGGCAAACTGGGGGGCACCTGGGGCTATCCCACGGGTGGCGGTGGTGTCGGTTTGCACTGTGTTGATCCAGCGGTCTAGCACCAATGAGAGCGCCCCGCCCTCGGGCTTGGACTTCACGCTCAGGTTCTTCACCAGCTCTCGGTAGGTGGCTAGCCCTTGCCCGCCCGTCCCATGCAGGCGACGATCGGGGCTAAGGTCAGCATCCACCACCACAAAGTTCCTGTCCATAGCGTAGTTTCGTATCGTCTGCAGCAGGAATGACTTGCCGCTCCCATACTTCCCCACTATGAATCGGAACGACGCACCCCCCTCTCCCACTATGGCCACATCGCGTAGGAGGGCATCCACCTCGAGCTTTCGCCCCACGGCTATGTACGGTAGCCCCACCCTGGGCACTACACCCCCCTTCAGGGAGTTCAATACCGCCTGGGCTATACGGCGGGGAACGCGAGGAATATTAGAATCCATCATGTTAGGGTCGTTGCCTTACTACGATGCTGCATGCCGCATCGCTACATTCTGTGATAAATCGTAAGCGGCTGACTAACGGTTGAATTTGCTACTGCGATTGGGCAAACACCCGCTTACACTCGGCATTGCCCTACCTGGGCACAAGCTCAACTGCAAGCCGCTAATAGACACCTAAATTTCACCAAGCATACAGGGATCTCAAGCTGGAAATCTACCAATAGTTCAACAATCACATTGCACTTTACCAAGGCCTTTCAGCCCGTAAAGCACTGTTGGAATGGCTATCATTCAGCCTCTTCCTGAATAGCATTGGCCAACTCCTCCCTATAGTCCTCTACCACCTTCACGCCAGCCTCCCCCTCCTCAAGCACAGTATCCTGAAACACGGGGTAAAGGGCGGTATTCACAGCCTCCACCATAACACCCAGTGGCGTATGTGTGGCCCGCAGGTAGCCCCTCCAATCGGCACCGCTCAATACCAACGCCAGGAACTTCCGTGCGGTGGGTGGCATGCGCATAGGTTCGGAGGGCGCAGGGGGGGGCGTAGGAGTAGCTGCACGCTGCGGTTGGCTCGGCACCGGGTTATCCTCCGCGGTAATATAGTTCGCATCTGGCTCTTCTACCCCGTCCAACAAAGCCTCGCGCACCGATGCAGCATCTTGCCGTATTGAATCTAACCGCCCAAGATTCACCTCTATCTTAGGTCTATTCGCCTCTTCTACAGCCTTATAGTACTCTTCTATAGCTAGCCCTATGCGCTGCACTACCTCACCGTTATACACCCTCTGCTTGAGCTTATGGGGATACTTGAGGTAGAGCCGTAGCTGCCGATCTACCTCCTGGCAGATCTCCTCAAAGATCTGCTTGGTTTGGGCGTAGGGGTAGGTGTCTACCATCCACACGCCATTAACGCAGGCATAGCTCCTCCGCGGGGTGATGGGAACTTCCCGATTCTGCGGTGGGTGGGGATTGTAAAATACGGCTGATGGGAAAAGGAATACCCCTACCCGCCTACGACGGCCAAGG
>JABCOB020000046.1 GCA_013333835.2 Bacteroidia bacterium | reverse complement strand
GTGGTGAGCCAACCGCTATTCTTCATAGGCCTCACGGTGGCTATCTTTGGGCTGCTATTCGTCCTTGCGGGATTTCTCGGAGAGCTCATTGCCCGCGGAGCTCCCGATAGGAAACGCTACAACGTGGCCGAGAAGTGCGGGTTTGAGGGTACGGATTAACCAGTGGCTAAAATCCTCGTTTTTTCAAACCTCTTTTAGAGGATCTTTGCCCATATATGCGCTTATAACCCGTTGGACCCCAATGGCTAGCTCTCGTTTTGCTAGGGGAACGTCCCACTCTGGATTGGGGTCAGCGTAGTTTGAAACGACCCGCAGGCTGATTCTCGGAATGCCGAGGAGTGAAGCCACGAGGGCAAAGGCGGCCCCCTCCATGCTCTCCACCAAGGGGATGTTCGTAGGTAGGGGGAGACACCAGGAGTAGTCGCCCTGCGTGGGGTGGCTCACCGTGATGCCCTGGCACATGGTGAAACCCCTGAGGGCAACCTGTGGCGATGTGGCCACGTATGCGCCGTCGGTATTGGGAGTGGCTGCCTGCTGAAACCCCGCCATGTGGAGGGGAACCAGCTGGCTGCCCATCCTAGGGATTCCGTAGTCTGCAAAGCGGTCGTGGGTTATCAGCACCAGTTTGCCAACGGGAATCTCCCCCCGTGTAGCTCCTGCAAACCCAGCGTTTATAAGCAATTCGTATCCTTGGGGGCCAGCAAGCGCGAGTTGGGCAGCGCAAGAGGCCGCGCCCACTCCTGTGATGAGTACATCGGCATCAACCCCAATGCTCAGTGCCCTGCGGTGTAGCCCTATACCATTGGGTAGATCGCTATCCCAGTGGGTGGGTAGCTCCTCCAGCTCCCTTTGGGTAGCCGCTACTAGCAGAATCGGTTTGTGGTGTTCATTCATACCGCAAAGGTAGTGGTTTTCAACGCAAAAGTTTATGGAGCAGTGGGGGGAAGGGTGAACATGGATGTGCGTATGGGAGGCGAAAAACGTACTGCGCGCAGGGTGGTTAAAATCGCCCCACGCCGCGTGGGTACAGGACTTCGGGCTATTCCCCATCTCGGCCTCACCTAGCGTGCTACCTTCGCGGCGTGGAATAGGGGATTAACGAGGCGGCATTGCCAGGGCGAGCACTCGCTACGCTCGGCATCGCCCCTACCAAGAATGCAGTAGCAAACCTCGCCAAATATGGAACGCCTTGTATCATTCTTCTCAGCGCAAAAAAAAAGACCCTTGCGGATCTTTCTCTCTGTGCTGCTGCGATTTTGCTCTACTCTGGCTGCCGGGGCGGGAATAGGCTCGCCATGGGATTGTGCTTGTGGGCGCGGTCTTTCACTATGAATACAGACATCGGCAGCTTGCAGTGGCGTTGGAATATCATATCATGCCCTAGGCAGAGGCCGATGACGAGCACCATCTCGCAGCCAGCCTCCTCTAGGAATTTTGCCTGCCCTATAGGGTTGCAGGCGAGTCCGGGTACATCTTCACCGAGAATGTCGGCTAGCGGTATCTTGCCGATCTTACAGCCCACCATTACCACCTCAAACTCGTCGCTGAGCTTGGCCTGCACAGCTTCCGCCTCCTTCTGGGTGCTGGCGCAGTAGGCTATGCCAATCTTCTTTATGCCCGCATTGCGCGCCCATTGGCGTACTTCCTCCAGCTTCTCGCCCTTGGGGATTGTGGCGTTCTTGGCCATGCGCATGAGCTCAAGGTCTAGGCCTGTGTAGCCGAAATTCTCTTCCATAGTATCTCTTTTCTTTTGCAGATTCTTTGGAAAATTAACGCTTTAGGGCAATGGGTTGTTTTGCTCTACGGCTATTTTGGAATGGTTATACGGCGTGTGCAGCGAGATGGCATTGTTCGTTAGGGTTATTCAGCATTAGGAAATTATTATTATCTTGTCCCCCGTTTTTCGGTAGAATCATCAATCCAATTAGCTATGAAACGATTTTCCATCTTATTGTTAATCTGTACATTGCTACCAATATTGGTTTTCTCGCAAGGCGGTATAAAGCTAGGGCGGTACGAGGTGGTGCTCTTGGGGAAAAATGCCGTGCGGGGTGCAGAGCTTTACCAAGTATTGGGCAGATCTACAGGAGGTTATCATAATGCGCTCTTACAGCTCTCCCATACTCCATCGCTAGTCGAGGTGGAACGACTTGCCAGAGCGGGCGTAGTGCTGGGTTCCTACCTGGGTGAGCATGCCTATTGGGCTTTGGTGAAAGAGGGGTGCGACCTCGGCGCGCTTGGGCGTAGTGCTACCATAGAGGCTGTATCGGGCATATCGCCAAGCTGGAAGCTCGATGCGGGTCTACAGCGTACCTCCATACTAGAACCTGAACGCTCCACGTTGGGAGCTGGCTTGGGTAGCAATAGTGAGCATCGCATTGCAGGTAGGGCGAACGCCCCGTATTCGGCAGATGGCAGGGTGGGTGGAGATCCCATTGCAGTAGTCATATCCTGCGCACCGAATGCCTCCCCATCGGAGGTTCGCAAATCGCTCGCGGCCTTGGGACTGCAGGGTGCACAGCTCTACGAGGAGTTCGGGCAAGTGTGGGTTACAGTGCAGTCGGGCATCCTACAGCAGATCGCTGGGTTGCCCTGGGTGCTGCGCGTTGCTAGGCAACCGCTGCCTATGTCGCTATTCAACGCTACAGGCAGGCTACAGGGGCGTGCAGGCGTGCTAGGTACAGCTGCTACACTGGGTGGGCGTGGGCTTACTGGGCAGGGCGTTAGGGTGGGGATCTGGGACGCCAACGTTGCGCCGCATGTTGATTTTGGCAATCGGATTCACGTGCAGGAGTATGGCGAGGAGGATTTGCATGGTACTCATGTGGCTGGCACAGTGCTTGGGTGTGGGATTCTGAATCCCGATGCGCTGGGTATGGCTCCCCGGGCTGAGGCTTGGACCTACAATTTTGCCGGGGAGCAGAATGCCTCCACAGCCCAGGAGATGGTGCAGGCGCGCAGCAAGGCTTCCATTACGCTTACCCAGAACTCCTACGGGATTCTGCTCGCGGGGAACTGCAATCAGCTAGAGGATATAGTTTACAATGCAGATGATCACAACCTAGATGTGCTCTCAAGTGCCTACCCCACGCTAACCCATATTTTCGCTGGTGGGAATGACCAAGAATCATGTACTGAAAAGACGCAAGAACTCTGGGGTGTACAGGGTTACGGCACTGCCACCCAGCGGGCGAAGAACACTATACAGGTGGGCGCTGTGGATGATGCCGGTGGTTTGGCAAAATTCTCTAGCTGTGGGCCTCAAGATGATGGTCGCCTTTTCCCCACCATCTGCGCAAAGGGGGTACAGGTGCTGAGCACGACCCCGGGCAATGGGTACAAAAGGCTCGACGGAACTAGCATGGCTTGCCCCACCGTTACGGGTACTGCGGCATTGCTACAGGAACGCTACGGGCAACTGCACCCTGGGCTGGAGTTGCGCTCAGATCTGCTCAAAGGGCTGCTGGCCAATACGGCAAGCGATGCCGGGAGGCTAGGCCCCGATTTTCAGTATGGCTATGGTATAATGAATGCCGAAAGGGCTGTGCAGGCTTTGGAGCAGGGCTACTGGTTGCTAGATTCTATAGCTTCTGGCGATGCCCCCAAACTCCAGAAACTTGACATTCCAGCTGGAGCTACTGGCTTGAGGGTGATGCTCGTGTGGATAGACCCCCCGGTGGAGAAACCGCAGGATTGGGGACAGCGGGCACTTGTGAATGATCTTGACCTCTCGGTGAAAGTCGGCAATGAGACCTACCTCCCGTGGGTATGCGCAGGTGTGAAGGATAGCGTGGAGGAGGTGGCTGTACGTAGGGTGGATAACCTGAACAATACGGAGCAGGTGACGCTGGGCGTGGATGAGTTCAAGGGGGAAAAATCGGCAACCGCCATTGTAACTGCCCGCGAGGTGGGGCAGGGGCGGCAGCGCTATATACTCACCTGGTGGTTCGATACTGAGATTCCACGGGTGGTATCGCCTGCGGGTGGCGAGCTGTTGGCTGCAGGGCAAGAGGCCTACTTGGCTGTAGAGGGTCTATCTGCCCCCTACACCGTGCAGCTCTCCTACGATGGTGGTACGCACTACACCACGGTGGCTACTCTAGATGAGGCTATGGGGTGTGGGCTGTTCACTGTGCCTGCGAGCGCACCTACGACGGCGAAGGCTCTGCTACGGGTGATAGATGGTGAGCAACGGGTGGCTGAGAGCAGGTATCCGTTCATAGTAGCTCCCCAGCCTGTAAATCTGCAGCTTAAGCATCCTGATTGCGGTGTGAGCGGATGGCAGCTAGAGTGGAATGCCTGCCCAGGGGCGACGCAGGGCTATGAGGTGCTACTGGCCGATCCGAATGTGGGTGAATTCAAGAGCATCGGGCAGACGCAGGGGGCATCGGATACGAGCTTCACTGTGCCAGCGGCAATGCTACAGGGGATAGATAGGCCGATGCTAAGCGTGGCCGTGCGGCTACCGGGCAATGGGGGTTACGGTAAGCGGGCTGTAGGCATAGTGGGGACTTATTCTGTGCCAGTGCGAATAGAGCCACGGACTCTCCCGTTTGTGGAGGATTTTAGCGTGTACCCTTCTCGGTACCTATGCCCTAGCCTGGGACAGAATATGGCGGTACGGTATATGGGCAAGAGCCTCGAGGGGATGAAGGCAGGGGCTAACGTCCTGTTCGTAGAGTGCAGGGACAGCCTTGCAGATTTCAATGCGCAGGATTTCTTTTCGCCTGCTAATACTGCCAATATTGGTCGGTTAAATCTCTGCCAGCTAGACCTTACGGGCGTGCCAGCCGAGGAGGAACTGCTGCTGCATATGAAGGGGGCACTACTGCCTGCCTCGCAGAATGATTCGGGCACGGTACAGATGAGGGTGCTTGCCAATGGTAGGGTGCTTACGGCCTTGGATGGGATTAGTATTCAGCAAGCCAATGGGCATGATCAGGATTGGTACTTTGCCCTGAAGGGAGGGGAAATCAGCGCCCTTACTGTGGAGTTTGCAGGCAAGGGCAATGGTGATAGGCTTGGGCTGCTATCGGTGTCGGTGGAGCGCGCAGTAACGCAACCTGCCGTATCGCTACAGCTGGTATCAACCCCTACCGATGCTCCTGATATGCAAAAGGAAACTTTCAGGGTGCTGGTAGAAAACCTATGCGCCAAACCTCTAGGCGATGTGCTGGTGAAGGTATGGCGAGGCGGGAAGTGGATAGACGCATATACCGTGAAGGAGCTTAAGGGAATGGAGCAGCGCGAGGTATCAATAGCGGTTGATCTATCTACCCAACAGGAGCTTGGAGAGCTTATAGACATTGCGTTCACTTGCGAGGTAAATCCGGAAGTCCCATCGGCCAATGGGCGGGTATCCCACCGTGTGAACAGCATGGGGCATGTGCTGCCTATGCCGCGCTCATGGATAGAGCATACCATTCAGGGTGAGATGATAGTGGATCCGAAACAGAGGGTAGAGGTGGCAGATAGGCTAATATTCACCGATCAGGGTGGGGTATATGGCCCCCACGCTACTCTTCAGCAGGCTACCCTCCAGCTACTACCTGGCAAGAAGGGAAAGAAGGTGAGGGTGCGATTCTCCCAATTCCATACGACGGATAATCTGGCGGCTCTACAGGTCTACACCGTCGCCATAGAGAATATGGCCACTGAGGGTGCGCGCGATAGGGCCTACCTGATGGGGGAGATAAAGAATGGAATGGATTTCGTATCAGAATCGCCCGATGGGGCTATCACGCTCTACTTCAGCTCCGATGCAGGAGAAGGGGCAGAGGGGTGGATAGCCGAGGTAGACCTAGTGGATGGGCGTAATCCATTGGCAATAACTGGGGTGAAGGCCTCGCTCCAAGGGGATAAGAATGAGGAACATGTGCCTGTGGCGGTTACCCTGCTCAATAGGGGAGAAGAGGTGCAGAAAGGGGTGAATGTGCTGCTGATAGACGAGGAGGGTGTGAAGCACAAGCAGCTAGTAGATATACCACAGGGTGAGACATCACTCGCTCTCGACTACAAGCCATTGATCCCGAGGGCTGAACCCCACTTGATCTGGATTGCCCTAGAGGGGGATGACACCGATGCTACCGACAATGATGTGAAGCTCCAAGCAATATATGATCGCTACTGTATACCCCCACGGGTGAAGAGCTCTCCAGTACAGGCATCAACCCTAGTGGTGAACCGTGAGAATGGCTACCTGGGCAATGTACCCACGGGCGCGATTCGCTACACGGTAGACAGCCCACTACCGCTCTACCAGCCAGATGGTAGCACGCCAATGCTGGTGAAAACAGAGGGAACGACCGATGGCAGCTACAGCGCGATGGTATGGGTAGACTGGGATGATGATGGGGTATTTGATGAGAATCCTCCAACAGCCTCCCTACCCGCAGGTACCGATATGGAGGTTACGCTGAACCTAGACCCTACAGGAAAAAAGGTCGGTGAACATAGGGCGCGTATCGCAATAGTGCCTACAGGGCAAGTGGCGAAGCCTTACCAAGAGGTGGTGCTGGGCGATATGCAGGATTTCACTCTAGAGGTAAAGGCTGGTGCTAACCCCGTGTCTGGCGACTTGGCTGTAGTGGGCATTGAGCTTGATAAGGATATTAATCCACTACCACTCAAGCCTATCGCAATAGTGGTTTCGAATCAGGGAAACCGCCCATTCACAGGTAGACTACGGGTTAAGGTAAAGATGGATGATGAACCCGAGGTGGTAGAGGAATCTGCGGTAGAGATGCCGATTGCACCTTGGGGAGGGGAGGCTAGAATCATGCTCAAGGCCTCGACCAACTTTACGAAGGTGGGGAAGCATACTGTGCAGGTAGAGATAGAAGAGCTGCCCCAAGTGGTGAATGCGGAGAATAACACTGCCATACGGGAGGTGTGGGTAGTAGAGCCTGCTGGAAATAAGCTGAATATGCTCGCTATCAGGAGTTTGGATGGTTACGATGAACAGGTACAAGTGCCTAGCGTGGCCGATTCACTGAGCTACCTTACTGATAGAGAGCGGGATTGGACGGTAGAGATGCTGATTCGCCCACAGAAATCCCAATTTGCGGAGTTGGCTCTTGCTCCAGGATTTGGCATCTACCTCGGCTACAAAACGCCCGAGGAGGTAGGATTTCCAGATAATTCGGTAGCAGTACAGTTGGGAGGTGTTGATGGTCAGATAGCTTTCAGCGAGGCTAACACCCTTATGCCTGGCGACTGGCATCACATAGCCGTGGTGGTGAAGGGTGAAAAGATGCCTGATGGCTATACGAGCGTAGAGCTCTACATAGATGGGGAGGCAAGACGGTTGACTGTACGGGGGTATGGGACTCCCGGGTTTGGAGGGAATGAAGGGCATACCCTCAACCTATTCACGGCCTTCGATGGCGAGGTCAAATATTTCAGGGCTTGGAGCAAAGGGCTCTCAGGCAACGAAATCGCTAAGAATATCTACGATTACGTTCGTTTGGGCGGAAGACTCCCGCAAGATTGCCTGGTGGAGTTCTGCTTTGACGAGGGGCTGGGCAATGGGTTATCGCTCTCTGGAAAGGCTGTGGCCACCATACTCCCCAAGGATGACGAACGGCTAACCCAAGAGCATGACGGAATATGGAAGAGGGCCGATAGGCTGATAGAACGTTTCAGCTTCGCTGGGGTGAATAGGGTGGAGGAGACCGCAGAGAACCACTACACGCTCTACTTTGCCAAAGGGACTGATAGGCGACATGTTCGAGGCAGTGTGGGGACGCTATGGCCTAAATTCACAGCGCTTACCCACAAGGGGAAACCGGTAGTAGACAATCAGGAGTACGATTTCTCTACGCCAGTGGTTATAGAGGGGGAAGCAGAAATTCTCTTCAGCTTTCAGCACGTAAAGCACAAGGTGACCTTCACGTTCCAGGAAGACCAGTCTGGCGAGTGCGACATACTCTCGCTGAAACTGGAGAAGGGGAAGAATAGAGGTTTGGTAAATGATGTAATCCCGGCCCGGGTGGGGCAGACTTGCCTGCTAGAGATTCCCTCGAGTGCTGGTACGTTAGAGAATCCTGGGGCCGTGGTGCTGAGCTTTACCCTTTCAGCAGGCGCTACCATGCAATACCAAGAGAATGCAGTGCAGAGTGGGCTTACGGAACTTGACCTTACCCATCCGCTCTTGCTAGTGGTTAGAGCTGCGAACGGTAATACAAAGCTCTACACCGTGGCTCTGGCTTTACCCCAGAGTATAGTGTGGCTACCAGCCAATACCCATTTTACCTATGGCGATGCTGGAGAGGTGGTATCTGAAAAGAGCAATGTTGGGCTGCCTATAGCCTACAGCAGCAGCAACCCCGAGGTGGCTAGCGTAGCTGGAGGTAGACTAGTGGTGGGAATCCCAGGTAGAACCACCATTGTTGCCATGCAGCGAGGTGAGGGAATCTATGGCTCGGCTACCAGTGTACGACACGATATAACGGTGGGTAGGCGCGCTGCCACTGTGAGACCAATTACGCAATCAGTTCCTTTTAGTAGACCCCTAGAACTGCAGTATGAGTACGGTAACCTGGCCAAGGCTGAGGATGCCTATATCCTGCCCGAACCGATGCGTGAGAGAGGCTATAGGATTGCTGATATTGAGGGGAATACGATTCTGCCCTCGGCTACGCTTCCTGTAGGTCGGTATTCGGTAGTGCCGAACGCTTCCAGCTATAGTACCACCTGCTATGAGGTAACACCTTTGCCTGGGGAGTTCGAGGTGGTGGCTAGAGACTTAATCCTTGTG
>JABCOB020000045.1 GCA_013333835.2 Bacteroidia bacterium | reverse complement strand
TGTCTTGCGCGAGAGCCTAGGGTTAGCCTAGGGAATCATCTCGCTGTGCGCGTATGCTTACGCCCTGCTCGCTACCGCTCTATGGTGAATATAGACTGTAGCTGCAGCAGGTTGAAGAGGTCCATCACCCCCTGCTGAGGATGCCTGAACGTGAGCTTCCATGAGTGTTCTCGGCAGGCCCGTAGGAGGGAGAGGAAGGCGCCGATTCCAGACGAATCCACATAGTCGAGGTTAGAGAGATCCACTATCAGTGAACCATTCTCCCCGCGCACGGTGGCGAGAAGCTCAGATTTCACTTGGCCCACATTCGCGATGTTGAGCTTGCTCTTAGGCTCAAAGGCCACTTGGGTTGCACCGCCGGTGTTGCTGATTTGAAGCATGATGCGTTCGTTAATTAGGTTATTGCTAATGAGTTGTTCTAATCCAAAGAGCCTAGGCTACCTGCCATCCTGCGCTTCGATGTAGGAGCGGAATTCCCCCAGCGCCTCGTTCAGCTGGCTGTGCAGAGTGCGCAGGGTGCTCTCTACCGAATCCCACGCTGCCCCGCTACGCACCTCGGCCTCCAGGGCTCGCATGGCATCGGGTATGTGCAGTATGCCCAGCGAGCTGGCGCTTCCCCTTGTTTTGTGCAGGAGGTCGGCCAGGGCGTTTGCCGCTTGGGAGTCTACGGGTGGGTTCTTGGGGATTTGCGCCAAGAACTCTGACAACCGCCCGCACTGCTCGGCGAAAAGGTTGTAGAGATCCTGCAGCAATTCACGGGCGTCCTGCGACATCATCGCCACCCAGTCCGCATTTAGATACCTGTAGCCCATATCGTTTTAAAAACTATGCAAAAGTAGAAAGATTTTGCCCAATATCGCAAATTATTTGACTAAAATCGTAAGATTGGTCTTGTATGGGCGGAAGTGTGTACGTTTAATGGATTAATAACTAGCCCTATTTTAGAATCGCGATGCGGTATGCTTAGTATCGCGACGCGGTGTTTAGGGGCGCGACGCGGCACGCCACGTCGCGACAAACGCCGGAGAGCCCCTACCAAGATCACGATAGCAAACCTCGCCAATTGGTAGAAATGGGATTCCCTGGCTGCCTCGTCAGCACGGCTGTAATCCTGATTATTTATAGACCCATTCGGTTGAAATCCAGGTTAATAGGCGTTCGGCTACGTGCTGCGCGAGCTTTACGTGCACCGCATTCCCCACCAGCTGCTCTACTACGGTTCGCGGGCCATTCCAGCAGAAATCGGCAGGAAAGGTCTGTATCCTAGCCCGTTGTAGTGTGGTAAGGGGCTGTATACCCTCTTTGGTCTGCACCGCATCGTTTGAATGCAGCTGATAGCCAGGTGGCATAGGGCGATTCACCCCTCTGACGGTGGGGCTGGGTTCATCGACAGAGAATATCCCCCGCCGGGCGTAGCTCCTTGGGTGGCGATAGTAGTAGTCCACGGTAATCTCATTGCCTAGAGCCTGGCGCACTGTGAGCGGAGCCTTGGCTAAACCGCCCTGAAGGGTTGGCAGCAGCTCCCCGTCCTTCCCTCCGAGGATGCCCACCATGAAGAAGCGTTTCCGACGCTGCGGCACTCCGCATAGGCTTGCATCCAGCACAGTGGAAGATAGCCCATACCCTGAGGCCTGGAGTATGGCCTTAGCCTCTTGCAACTTGCGCTTGCCCACGATGGTTGGGACATTCTCCATAACGAAAATCGAAGGGCTAAGCCCTGCTACGAGGCGGGCATAGGCCACCGTGAGCGCCCCCTTGCCGTTGTCCTCATCACGCTTGCCGGCCGAGGAAAAATCTTGGCAGGGCGGCCCTCCTATTACCACCTCGGGGCGTAGTGGGGCGAGCTGTGCTAGGGCGTTCTCCACGTCGGAGAGATCCATGAGGAGGGCGGGGTGCTGGAAATTCTGCCGGTAGACCGCTAACGCCTCTGGCCAGTTATCGGCTGCGGCCACTAGCTCAAAGCCAGCCAGCTCAAACCCTAAACTAAGCCCCCCACAGCCACAGAATAGATCGAGGGTTCGCATGCTAAGAGAATAGGTCGGGGGAGTTGACAATCATTGCGTCGAGACGGCGTTCGGGGGAAAGGAATCGTTCTCCTCCCCCAAGAATGATACGGGATATCTCTGCCCTCCGAATTCGCGGGTGCTGAATTTCATGGCATTGTATAAGGGATGCCGATGCAGAACCGCTCACGGAAAACGCCTTGTCATTCTTGACTTCGTAAGAAAGATCGTTGATTATTTCCTCGTACTCAAAGTGGTCATATACCACAAAATCCCAAAGCATTTTATAGAGCCAGACCACCGATCTGTGGGCGCGGTTAAGCTTGCCATCGGGGGTAGTACCCTGCGAGCAGCGTCCACACCATTTACTACGCCCATAGTAGTAGCATCTGCAAAGGTAGTAAAAAATCACCAGCTAGGCGGCTCGCGGCGCGGTTCTGCTGCAATCGCATAGTGAATGGTGGTGGGTTGCGTAAAAATGGCTACCTTTGGCGGTGGAAAACTGCATGTATCCTTGCGCAATATCCAGGGTAGATGGTGAAGAGGAATTGCTATTCAGCGTGTTATGCAAGTAGACTTGGGATTGCCCGAGCGCTCTTGGGACGGTGGGCCTGCTGGGTGTGCCTGGCGGGAATTCTGCCGTTGGTGCTGATTTTTACCACGGGTTGCGCTTCTACCAAGAGCAACTATGCCATTCGAGGAAAGGGGATATTTCGGCCTGCGGGCTGCCATTGCACAGGGCGCAAACGGAAGAACCTGCATAGCGAGGTGAGACGCGATTCCTTGCGAGTACCCGAGGTGCGGTTGGCGTTGCAAACGCAGCCTTTAAATGATATGACCTATGGACCAGAACTCTAGGGTGGCAGTAGTGGGTAGCGGGAGCTGGGCAACAGCTATCGTTAAGATTCTGCATGAGACCCAGCCCTGCGTAGATTGGTACGTGCGCAGACCTGAGATGAGCGAGTACATTCGCAGGCATGGCCATAACCCACAGTACCTAAGCGATGTCCATTTTAATCTGGATAGGATTCGGGTGCACGGAGAGCTGGATGATGCCGTGCGCAGTGCCGATACCATTTTCATGGTGGTGCCCTCGGCCTTTTTGGGCGAATGGCTCAAGCCCCTCTCGGTGGATTTGTCGGGCAAGTTTCTGGTTACCTCCATCAAGGGGATTGTGCCCGAGGAGCATGTTACGGCTACGGAATTCCTAAAGTCGCACTATGGGGTGAGCTACAGCCAGATGGGTGTGGTGAGTGGCCCTTGCCATGCTGAGGAGGTTGCACTTGAGCGGCTGTCATACATCACGGTGAGTTGTAAGCATCGCGCAAGAGCCAAACAGATCTGCAAACTCATTGGAACAGATTATATTCGAACCATTGAGAGTACCGATATCTATGGCACGGAGTACAGCGCGATACTGAAAAATATCTACGCTGTGGCGGTGGGTGTGGCCAATGGACTGGGGTACGGCGATAATTTCCAGGCGGTGCTCACCTGCAATGCGCAGGCCGAGATTGTGCGGTTTCTACATTCCTCATATCCAGATACTCGACAGACGGAGGCTAGCGCCTACCTCGGCGATCTCCTGGTTACCTGCTACTCGCAGTTCAGCCGAAATCGCACCTTCGGCACCATGATCGGCAAGGGCTATAGCGTGCTGAGCGCGCAGATGGAGATGAAGATGGTAGCAGAAGGCTACTACGCCACCGGGGGGATACATGCGGTGAACCTGCAGCATGGGGTGTACATGCCGATAGCCGAGACAATGCACCGTATTCTGTACGAGGGGAAGAACGCCAAGACCGAAATGCGACGGCTAACGGAGGTGCTAGTTTGAGATTTTTAATCCTACCGTATCAGATATGGGTACTCTTGAATTCATACCGAGCCAGCAGATTTCACGCCTTGCACAGGGGCAGTTCTCATCAGTGCTTAGCCGTGCTGTCCAGGTGCTTAGGGCGCTGAAAGCGGGTGATTGTGCAGGGCAAGATTTCCTAGGATGGCTGCATCTGCCAAGTAGAACCCTCTCTGCGCAAACCCAGGAGATAGAGGATCTGGCTAGCCGCATACGCTCGGCCTTCGATACGGTGGTGATAGTGGGCATTGGAGGCTCATACCTAGGGGCTGCGGCTTTGCTCGAGGCCCTTGCCAACGAGGGGGGATCGGGGCCAGAGATCATCTTCATGGGGCAGACCCTCTGCCCAGACTACCTGCTGTCTACACTCCAGAGGCTACGGGGCAGGCGGTTTGCCGTTGTGGTTATCTCAAAGTCGGGCACTACAACCGAGCCTGCGGTCTCATTCAGACTGCTGCTCGAGGCGCTGGGGGCGGAGGCGGAATGGAGTGAAAAGCGCAATGGTTGCCAGATAGTGGCCATAACTGATGCAAGGCGTGGTGCTCTCCATGATATGGCGGAGAAGAATGGATGGCAACGGCTTGTGATACCAGATGATGTGGGGGGGCGATTCTCGGTGCTTACCCCCGTAGGGCTCTTGCCTTTAGCACTGGGAGGTAGAGATATAGAAGGGCTGCTCAACGGGGCTAAGGCCGCAGAGGAACAGCTGCTTGAGGCAGGGGCGGATGATAATATAGCGCTCCAGTATGCAGCAGCCCGCAAATTGCTGTATGATAGTGGGAAACGGGTAGAATTCTTCAGTACCTACACTCCATACCTCCGCGGCTTTCAGGAGTGGCTCAAGCAGCTGTTCGCAGAGAGCGAGGGGAAGAATGGCAAGGGGATTCTCCCGGCTTCAGCTTGCTTTACCACAGATCTCCATTCCTTGGGCCAGTACATCCAGGAGGGGGAGAGAATGCTCTTTGAGACGCACATACAGGTAGGGGTTGGGGACAGAGAGGCCGCCGCATTGGCGTTTTCTCCGAAGGAAGGGGATGACGATGGGCTCAACTACCTTGCCAAGCGCCCGATAGCAGAAATTAACGATGTAGCCCGTGCGGCTACCGTGGCGGCCCATGAGCAGGGGGGCGTTCCCTGCTTACAGATACGCATCCCCCAGCGCAATGCCTACTGGTTGGGGTACGCCATCTACTTCTTTGAGTTGGCCTGTGCAGTGAGCGTGCTGCTGCAGGGTGAGAATCCCTTCAACCAGCCGGGGGTAGAGGCCTACAAACGCAATATGTTCGAGCTACTGGGCAAACCTGGGTATGGGGTAGTCCAGAATCCTGGGCAGTAGGGGCGCTAATGATATAGCCAGGCGGCGTGTCCATATGTTTTTTTCGGTGTTCGCACGTTAATGATCCCTGAAACGCACGGCCTCTGCAATAGATTCGTACACGTCTATTTGTAGGTGCGTCTCGTTCCCCGACCTTTCAATTAAAACAGTATTAATCATCCGATTACATTTATCGAAGACTGCATAGCTGTACGGCGAGCTGTGCCGTTCAAGCGAATTTTGCGGGGTTCTTAAAATATCTCGATATACTGTTCCTATGCGATTCGTCCACCGTTTCTTCCGTATTCTAGGGGGTATTGCGCTCTGGAGTTTTATCGGTACGGTGGTACTATTCAGTGCTGTGCTGATAGCCTTCCAGTTCCGATGCGTACAGGAGGCAGCACCGCGGCTTGTATTCGGCATTCTGGAACGGAAGTTTGGGGTGAGAATGACGGCCAGCCGGGCTGAGGTGGGGCTTTTGGCGCGCCTTAAGGTGTATGACTACACCTGGTGGGATCTCCAGGGCGATACCCTAATCCATGTGGATTACGCCATGAGTTCGCTGCGCTTTATCGGCAGGGGCGGGAAGCTGCTGTCGCTTGGGCATACCGAGGGGCGCGGGGCACTGATCAACATCGCATCGGACAGCGCGGGTGTGCTGAATATCAAGGCTGCTGCCGAGCTGTTCCAGAATCACAGCAAGCCTAAGGATACCAGCTCGCTCCCGTTCAATCTTACCATCTCGAGCGTTGCGCTGCATGATGTTGAAGTCCGGGTGAAGACGGGTGCCCAGGAGGGAAAAGAGGGGATTTTTGATCCCCACAATATCGACTTTCGCCATATAAACGCGGAGGCCTCCAACCTCTACGTGCTGGGGGCGGCTGTTCGGATGCGTCTCTTTGGGGTATCACTGCGCGAGGCCTCGGGCTTTGAGGTGCGGGATCTCGGATGCCTTATGGCGTTGGATTCCACCCACATGCACTTCAACGACCTGGAGGTAACCACCCCTTACAGCCGCTTGCACCTCCCTTGGCTGCACTTTGACTACCATGGTTGGAAGGCGATGTCTCACTTCAATGATAGTGTACGGATGGATATCCGGGTGCAACCATCACGGTTCAATGCTCGGGAGGTTGGCTACTTTGCCCCATTGCCGGCAGAGGCGGCTATTCCGTGCGATCTTTCGTTGCGATACCGAGGTAAGCTGTCTGATTTTCGGGTAGATACGGCGAGAATTGCGTTGCCCGATGGAACTCGTATGGTGCTGAATGCCGGGCTGGTGGGGTTGCCCAATTGGCGGTCTACGGTGCTGAGCGTGTCGATAGATAGCCTGCAAACCACGCCAGCTGGCATAGAGTCGCTCGCATCGCGCTTTGCGGGGAAGCCCATCCTACTGCGCCAGTACCTCAAAGGGGTTGCATCGCTCCACTACCGTGGTGAAATCGTGGGATTTCTCGACGATTTCGTGGCCTTCGGCACGCTTACCTCCAACATCGGCAAGGTGGGTACAGACCTCTCGTTGGCCTACAATGCTCAGGGGCATGTGCGCTTTAAAGGGAGGGTGGCCACCGAAAGCCTGGATATCGGTAAGCTGGCAGGCAGCAGCCAACTCGGCACTACATCGCTGGATGCTAGCATCGACGGGAGTTTTGATCGGAAGAAGGGTCTAGATTCTAAGCTCAGTGCCAAGATCCGCCACCTTAGCCTGCTGGGGTATTCATACCACGGAATAGAGGCCGAGGGGCAGCTAACCTCCACTAGCTACAGCGGCGCGCTCCGTGTGGCCGATTCGGCGCTACGCTTGGCCTTCAACGGGATGGTGGATCTCTCGTCTCGGCTACCCCTTTTCCGTTTTCGGGCCGAGGTGCCACATGCTGACTTGGCGCGTATGCACGTAGTTTCAGATTCTATATCGGTGGGTAGCCTCAACCTCCAGGCCGCTATCCAGGGTAGCAATCTGGACAACCTGGACGGCGATCTGGAGCTCTCAGGCCTGAGCTATAGGAATGCGCGTGGGACGATTCGGGTCGATTCTGTGGTGCTAGGAGCGCATAATGCCGAGGGGGGGAAGCTTATAATGCTGCAATCCAAGGTGCTAAGGGGTATTCTATGGGGAGGTAGCCAGTATAATAGGGTGCCTAAGTCGCTGAATGCGATGGCGCAGCATCTGCTCCCGGCCGTGATAGATACGGGAGGGCATGCCTTCTATCACCTTGGGCGCGATGCGGTGGAATACGCAGATACTTACCCACTAAGCTCAGACACCGCGATAGTCTACCGCGGGGAGGTCATAGTAGGGCAGCTCGACTCCATACTACAGGTGCTGCTGCCTGCCGCCTATGTGGCACCAGGGAGTAGGGTGACGTGCGATTTTGTACCGCAGAGGCGGAGTCTAGAGCTGAATTTGCGTACTGACCAGCTGCGGTATGAGAGCATTAAGCTGAGCGGTTTGCGGGTGCGGGGGCAGGTGAGAGACACTACAGCCCAACTGCTGTTGGCTCTCGACTCTGGCAGGGTGGCGGCTACACCCTTTGATTCGGTACGGACGGTGCTTAACATAGTGAAGAATCACCTGGATATGCGCCTAGGAGTGCGGGCTACTACGTTGGGCTCTTCGAGGCTGAGCTTGGGTTGGAGCGCAGATTTCTACCCCTCTGACAGCCTGAATGTGCCCTACGTGCTGGCGAGGATCGACTCAGGGGCGGTACAGGTGGATGGGCGTAGGTGGCGGTTCTCACCAGCACGGATAGTGCTTGATACTACGGGGATCGACGTTTCTAATTGCCATCTCAGGCATGAAGGGCATAGCCTCTCGGTGAGCGGACGTCTCTCGCGGCATCCTGCAGATTCTGTTCGCCTACAGGTCGAAAATTTCAGCCTCGATCTGCTCAATGGACTCATGTCGCCCTTCAGGCTAGAGGGCATGGCTCGGGGTGGAGTAGCTGTGGCTCAGGTGTTTGGGAAGCCATCGGTTAAGGTTGACATGCAGGTTGATGGGCTTCGGTTCAACAGTGCCTACATCGGGGCGCTGCAGCTGAAAGGTCGCTGGGCTGGCATAGAACATCCATTCCTGCTTGGGGTAACCAATATGGCACTCGATGGGCATCAGGCACTTTCTGTTCTGTTGGCCTGGAATCCCAATGAGGAAAAGTTGCGGGGGTCTTTGCGGTTAGACCATTTCGCCATTTCGCCGCTAGGGTGCTGGCTCAGGGGCAGGTGCAGACCGATGGAGCACTGAGTGCCGACGTGCAGATAGGAGGAACGGTACGCGCACCCCGGGCCGATGGGTATCTGCAGTTCCACGATGCCAAGTTTGGGGTACGGATGCTCAACACCAGCTTTGCCACCTCATCGCGCGTACAGCTGGCTGGGCGGTCTGCCATATTCAACGGGTTCATTGTAACCGATGCGCAAGGGAGTCCGTTCCGGCTAGATGGTTCGGTAGACTGGGGGAATTTCTCCAACCCTGCTATTGCAGTGAAAGCCTCGGGTATCAATATGAAGCTGTTGAATACTAGTACTTTTGCTGGAGAACTCTTCTATGGGCAGCTCTATGCCTCTCCCTCCATTCAGGCTACGGGCACGCTGCGTAGGCTTCGGCTCGATCTGGATGTAACCACCAATGCGGGTACGACCCTCTCATTCCAGCTGCCCACCTCGGTACAGGCCAAAGAGAATCAGCAGCTTGTATTCGCACTCTCGCCGGCCGATTCGCTCCGCCAGGGCAGCCAGGAGGCGGTGCTTACCCAGCGAACAGTGAGTCCTCGCCTTACGCTCAATATGGGCTTGCATGTAACCAATGATGCGCTAACGCAACTCATTATCAATTCGCACACGGGCGATATGCTCAAGGCGAGAGGTTCTGGCAATCTGCAGATTAGCGCCAAGCCAGGGCAACCCGTGGCGATATTTGGCGATTACACCATGCATCGTGGGGAGTTCACCTTTACGCTGGAGGGGTTGATTAGCAAGAAGTTCAATATTACGGAAGGGAGTTCTATCCATTTCAATGGCGACCCCCTATTGGCCTACGCCAACATAGTGACGGTGTACAATACGCGGGCTTCTCTGGAAAAACTTGCGCCAGCTGCAGATGCAGAGCGGTATCGTCGCCGTGTTCCTGTGGCCTGCAAGCTCACCATTAAGGGGCGGCTGTCCAATCCGACTCTGGCCTTTGATGTGGAGATTCCCCAAGCCGATGCCGAGACCCAGAGCCTTTTGGCAGCAGCCCTCAATACTGACGAGAAAAAGGTCCGCCAATTTGCCTCATTGCTGCTGCTCAATGCCTTTGTAGCCGATACCCGTGGGCAAAGCCAAGTGGCCGCAGCTAACGGGCAGACTACCACCCAAAGCAATGGGATTAACGATGCCCTGCTATCTACCTTCTGGGAGCTGCTGTCGAACCAGTTCAATGCGTGGCTCGCTCAAATTGCTCCGAGTGAGGATGCACCGACCTTCGGGGTTGGTATCAATTACCGTCCCAACACCACTCCCACCCAGCGTGGCGATGATGCGCAGGTTTCGCTCTCCATGCAGTGGAAATCTGTGAATATAGATGCTAACTTTGATGTGAATAGGGCCAACACGAGCAGTGCGGTGGCGGGGGATATCAGTTTCACCAAGCAGAGCGGATTTCTCAAGAACCTTTACTACAGGGCTTTTGCCCGATCTAACGATGATCTGGTGTTCAACAATCTGAGTCCGTACACCGCAGGGGCTGGAGTGGTTTACTCGCAGTCGTTCAACAATCTACACGATCTTTGGCAGCAGTTCCTTTCCATCTTTGTTCGTGCAAATCGGGAGCGGGATAGCGCAAATGGGGAACAGCCTGCCACTACCCAAGAGGAGACAGCGGGAAAAGGGCGGTAATACGGTACTGCTAAGCCCGTGGCTAAAAAACGTGGCAAGGTGCACTTGGTCTCCATGATAAAAATGCGGCTGTAGCAAGAAACAGATACACAATGCGACTCGCTGCATCGCTACATCCGTTGAAACTGTAAGCGATTGATTAAAAAGGTTTAGTTACAAGAAGGAAAAGGCTTCGCTACAAATGGTGCGCATGCAAGACTTTTACAGAGTTCTTCAATAACGGTAAGCGTAAGGGGGATAAAAAAGAGGGAGCGGTTGTAACCGTTCCCTCCTTCTCTTTCTCTGGCGAAAGATTTAGACTACTCCTCTATTTTATCGATTCTTCTCTGATGGCGTCCACCCTCAAATGGGGTTTCCATGAAGGCCTGTAGGCACTCTACAGCAGTGCTGGAGGCTATAAAGCGCCCCGGGAGGGTGAGTACGTTGGCATCGTTATGGGCGCGGGCGAGCCTGGCCAGCTCTGGAATCCAGCAGAGGGCTGCCCGAATCCCGGGCTGGTGGTTGAGCGCTATAGAGATCCCATTGCCGCTGCCGCATACGGCTACTCCGCAGTCTACGGTGTGGGATTGGATGGCTTGTGCCAGTGGATGCGCGTAGTCGGGGTAGTCTACGCTATCGGTGGAGTTCGTACCAAAGTCAACTACCGTGAGCCCTGTGCGCTGTAGGTATTCTTTCAGGGCTTGCTTAAGAGGGTAGCCTGCGTGGTCTGCTGCCAATCCTATACGGGTTTGTGGCGAGGAGTAGGTGTCCATACTCAGGAACGTTTGGGCTCTTGCAAAGGTGCAGGAGTAGGTGCTAATTTAGGTTGGTTGTGCTTTTGACCGCACTGCAGCACGCCATGCCGCTACGGAGTCTTAACCGCTGGGCGGCACTCCACGTTGCTACGAAGAGGCGGCGAGCGTCATTTAGAACTTGGGGCGTATGGCATCTGGGTAGTACTCTATTTGGCTAGGCTTGTAGGGATGCACGAGGATGAGCATGATGTCGATCTGCACGCCGAGCGGACTGGGGTGCAACTTGGCGTAGGCATCGGCAGCCTCTATGATAGAGCGTTCCTGGTGTCGTTTCACCAGCTCGGGTAGGGTTATTTGGTCTGCTTGGTTACGGGTTTTCACCTCCACCACGTGGGTTATCCCACCCTTGGAGGCGATGATGTCGATCTCGTGGTGGCGGTAATGCCAATTGGTGGCTTCTACAGAGTATCCGTGGGCACTAAGGTAGTCAGTAGCCAGTCGTTCGCCTGCAGAGCCGAGGGCTTTTCGTTTTTCTGGCATGGTGGAGAGTTTGGGACAATGAGCTGAAAAATGGGTGGATTCACTAGTCTAGATTTTCTGCCCGTTCTTCACCAAGCAGCCCCTCGGGAACGATAAGCAGTAAGCGCTCATCCTCCTCGTTCGGCCAATGGGTTACCAGGTCTTCATTGAGGGGAAGGAGCAATTCTGCGCCAAGGGGGCTCTGTATGGTGAGGACCACATTCAGCGAGTAGGTATCTATCCGGGCAATGATGCCGAGTGCAGTGCCCTGCGGATCGCACACTGTGGTCCCGATTAGGGTCTCGAGCGTCCCATCCTCTTCGTCCTCCTCCTCTTCTTGACCCAGTGAATCGGAGGCTGCCTGCAACCTAGTTGCTTCTACCTCTACGAGGCATTCTACCAGCGTGCGGGCTTCGCTGGGAGTATCAACTCCCTCAAATTCAACGTAGGTGTAGCCGAAGGCGCGACTATCGGCATGCGAGAGTCGGAAGGGAACTGGCAATCCTGCAATCCTGAGGAAGAGGAATTCTCCAGGTTTCAACGGGAGGTGGGTACAAAGAGAGGGGTTATGCCATGCGAGCATAACCCCTCCGCGGGTTCCAACTATTCTCTGCACATAGGCTATGGGCCTGGTTCGTAACGCAGTGGGAGAGGATTCCTCCCTTGGGGTCTGTGGCCGCATAGCATTTTGCGTAGCGTCTTATGCCTGGGGTGTTTCCTCTGTGCTGGCCGCCTCGGCTTCCGCAGCGGCCTCTTTTGCCTTTTCGGCAAGCGCAGCAGACTCCTCTTCGCGCTTCTTACGAATGGCGGCTGCGCGGGCTTCACTCACCTTGCTCTCAGCCTCTAGCCTGCTCTTTTCGGCACTCTTCTGCTTGTTGCTAATATCCTGCTTCTTGGCTTCGATTTTCGCCTCTTTGTCTTGCACCCATGCGGCAAAGCGCCGTTCAGCCTCTTCTAGGGTGAAGGCGTTTTTGGCCACACCGCCCAACAGGTGCTTTTTCAGCAGCACGCCCTTGTACGATAGTATATTGCGAACCGTAAGGGTTGGCTGGGCTCCACAACCTAGCCAGTAGAGCGACCGGTCGATATCGATGTCGATAGTTGCCGGATCTGTCATGGGGTTATAGCTCCCGATGCGTTCGATGAAACGTCCATCTCGTGGAGCGCGGCTATCGGCTACCACTATGTGGTAAAACGGGTGATTCTTCCGCCCGTGTCGGCTAAGCCTGATCTTGACTGCCATAAACGTACTGAGTGTTATATGAATAACTGTGCAGCAAAACTCGTACTGCGCCGCAAAGGTAGTGTATTTCTGCGAAATGCAAAATAGGAGCAAGATTTTACCGAATAGGGGTACTATGTAAATGGCTGGTTTTTCGAAAGATTTTTTGCTCCAGTCAAAGAATGAAAATTTTCTACAATAGCTGTATAGTATTGACTGTAAGGAAATAAAAATGTTTTTAGGAGAGAAAATGCCCGAGCGAGGACCATTTTCGCGCAATTGGGTTGCCTCGCATACACTCAAGAAGGAGCGAGAGGGTGGTGATGCTTGTTGAACGTCATCATAATGCTGAATGATAGCCTAATGGGCTAAGATGATTATGATTAGTTTATTAATATTAAAAGGTTAATAGGCAGGGAGTTGTATTATTCTATTGGTATTTTATGCGATTTTGCCGGGAGCAGGAATATTTTGGTGGGGGGAATCCAGAAATGGCAATAACGGATTCTGTTACCCCCTCCATTCTGAGGCGGGACGGTCGATTGGAGAGGTTGCCGTATGGTGTAATAGCAGTGGGTGATGCGCGATTTTAGGTGGTAAATGGTGGGAGGACAACTCCATTTTCGTCTGCAATTTTTGGGGAAGAGTGGGGAAAAGTGTAAGAAAGTGGGATTTTTTTACTTTCTTTGGTCTCGAGAAGTGGGAGTGTACCATGTTTCTAGGTGAGTACCGTGCGAAGTTAGACAGCAAGGGGCGGGTGTGTTTTCCGGCCCCCCTCCGTAGGCAAGATGATTCTGCGGTGCGTGGGAGCTATGTACTTAAGCGTGGGGCGTTTGGGAAGCATCTGGTAATCTACACCTCAGAGGAGTTTTACCGTCAGGTGGAGCTGGTGAAAGCGCAGGTGAATCGCTATAGCAAGGATGGTGATGCGTTCATCAGGGAGTTTTACAAGAATACTGAGGAGCAAGTTCTGGATCCTAGCGATAGGCTGCTACTTTCTAAGCGCAACTTAGAGTTTTTGGGGGGAGGGAGTGAGGTGGTATTTCTGGGAAGAGGGGATAGCCTAGAGATATGGTCTGCAGCGGAGTACGATAGGGCACAGATGGATCCAGAGACCTACGCTGCGCTCACCGAAAAAATGCTGGGTGATGCTAAAGGAATGGAGGGCTAGGCAATATGGAGGGATACCACGTGCCGGTGCTGCTTGCCGAGAGCATCGAGGCGCTGAATATAGTAGCAAACGGGTGCTATGCCGACCTTACGCTTGGTGGGGGTGGGCACGCTAGGGCTATACTGGAGGCGCTAGGGCCAGAGGGACAGCTCTACTGCCTAGACAGGGATGCCGATGCGCTAGCCAATGCCCCTGTGGATGCGAGGGTTACAGCCATACATGCCGACTATCGCTACCTCGGACGATGGATGGAGTACTACGGGGTGCAGAAACTAGACGGTGTGCTGGCAGACCTCGGTGTCTCGTCGCACCACTTTGATGATCCACGCCGAGGTTTCACCTTTCGGGACGATGGGCCGTTGGATATGCGGATGAATCAGCGGGGGGGCGTTACGGCAGCCGAGGTGGTACAGGGCTATCCCGAGGCTAAGCTGGCTGGGGTGTTCCGGCAGTGGGGAGAGGTGGAGCGCGCTGAACAGGTAGCCCAAGCGATAGTACAGGCAAGGGCAAGGACAGCTCTAACCACTACCTACCAGCTGCGCGATGTGGTACTGGAAGTGTACCCAGGAACTCGTGAACCCCACAAGGCTTTGGCTCGGGTATTCCAGGCCCTGCGCATAGAGGTGAATGGGGAGCTTGCTTCGCTAGAGATGCTCCTTAAGCAGTTGCCCTCTTTGGTACGTCCGGGTGGTAGAGTGGTAGTGTTAACCTACCATTCGCTGGAAGATAGGATGGTGAAACGGTATTTACGGGGCGATGCGCAACGAGATAGCAAGGTGCTAGGGATGCGCGACCTGATGGGTGGCGAGGCTGGACCTTTCAGGCTGATGGGCAAGGCGTATACACCCGAGGGGGATGAACTTCACAGGAATCCACGGGCAAGGAGCGCCAAGATGCGCATTGCGGAAAGACGCTGATGATTTACCTTCTAGTTCAGGAAGCATGGAGCTGAATACAGAAGAACGGGATGATGTACGGATGGAGGCAAAACCGACCGAAGGGATGCGTCCCCAAAGGCGTATGCCCGGCAAGGCAGAGGTGCGCTCGGTGGTGTCATACATCAAACTCATGGTGTTCCTCTCGGTGGTGGCAGTGGTCTATATCTGGATGCGGAACTATTCGATAAAGCTTTGGCGTGAAGAGAAAAAACTAGAGAACGAGGTTACGAATCTTCACTATGAGGTTACCACTCTCACTAGCCAGCGGATGGTGCTGAGCAAGGAGACGGAGGTAGTCCGTTTGGTGCAGGAGCGGAATCTGGGGTTGGAGGAGCCCAGCAAACCGCCAGTGCGACTAGAGCTTGCTGACGAGTAGGGGGTATCACTATGGGAATGTTGGGGGGGCTTCTGGCGAGGATGGTGCTGAGCAGAGCTTATGCAGAGATAGAAAAAGGCGGTTGGAGTAGGCATGAAACCAACGAAGAATAGGCAGAAACAAAGGCTACAGCGGGTGTGCGGGCTGGCATTCGTGCTCTTTGCGGGGAGTGCGTTGGCTGTGCTATGCCGTATTTTCTGGCTACAGTGGGTGGAGGGCGATGCGTTGCGTGCTGCTGGGGAGGCCCGGATATATAGAACGGAAGAATTAATGCCAGCTCGGGGCGATATCCTGGCCGAGGATGGGCGAGTGCTGGCGACATCGCTACCGTTCTTTGAGCTGCATATGGATATGAAGGCCTCAGGATTTTCCAATGGCCTATTCGAGTCTAGTGTAGATTCTATGGCACTTGGCCTGAGCCGTGTATTTGGCGATAAGAGCGAGGCGGCCTACCGTGCAGAGTTGCGCAGGAAGTGGGTAGCGGGCGAACGGTATGCCAGGCTGGGCAATAGGGATGTGGATTACCCAGAGCTCGAGCAACTACGCCGGTACCCTGTTTTCCGGGAATCGCGGAATAAGGGGGGACTACAAGTGGTGAGGAAATTTCGCAGATTCAAGCCCTTGGGCGATCTGGCTAGCCGTACTATAGGCACCGTAAATGCGCACGGCAGCGTGGGGCTCGAGGATGCCTACAGCAATGAGCTACAGGGCGAACCTGGCTATAGGATAGTGCAGAAAATCCCAGGGCAGATGGCCATACCCGTGTGGGGAGAGGATCAACAGCCACCCCGAGAGGGACTCGACGTAGTAACAACGCTGGATGTGAACCTGCAGGATGTGGTGTCGCGCGCATTGCGACAGCAATTGGTGCTGCATAATGCCCACCACGGTTGTGTAGTGGTGATGGAGGTGGCCACTGGGCAAATACGGGCAATGGCCAATCTTAAGCAGAATGCGCCAGGGGTGTATAGAGATGAGGTGAATTACGCCGTGGGAGAGAGCACAGAACCAGGTAGTACCTTCAAGCTAGCCTCGCTTATTGCGCTATTGGAGGACGGGCTGATACGGCTCGAGGATTCTGTGAATACGGGCAACGGGCAGATGCGGATCTTTGACCGGGTGATAAGCGATACCAAGACGGGCGGCTGGGGTAAAATAACGGTGCAGCATGCGTGGGAGGTCTCTTCTAACGTGGCGGTGGCGAGCCTTGTGAAACGTTACTACAGCGGGCGGGAGCAGGATTTTGTGAATCGCCTCTACGCCATGCGATTGAACCAGCCGCTGGGTTTTGAAATTCGGGGTGAAGGAAAACCCTATGTGAACAGCCCGGGGAGTGGCCAGTGGAGCGGGCTTTCGCTCCCGATGCTGAGTATAGGCTATGAGGTACGGCAGACACCGCTCCAGACGCTCACCCTCTACAATGCTGTAGCCAACGGAGGGCGAATGATGAAACCCTACTTGGTGAAGGCCCTGGCAGACCACGGCAAGGTTGTTCGACGGTTTTCCCCAGAGGTTCTAGAGGCTAGCATATGCTCTCGGAGTACGGTGGCAAAAGTGCGCCAAGTGCTGGAGGGGGTGGTGAATAATGGCACGGCCAGCAACCTACGGAATGCTGACTACTCCATAGCAGGGAAAACGGGTACAGCCCAGATAGCGCATGCCAACAGGGGGTATAGGCAAGGTAATGAGGTGCAGTACCAGGCCTCCTTCGTAGGGTATTTCCCTGCCGACGCGCCCCGCTATTCCTGCATAGTGGTGGTGAGTTCTCCAAGGCAAAGCGGCTACTATGGCAATGTGGTGGCTGGCCCGATATTCCGTGAAATAGTACGGAAGATCTACACTACGCGGCGTGAGTGGTTTCCCACGTGTGCAGACGATGGCCCTGTACACCCCCCGGCATCGAAAGCTGGGGATAAGGGTGATCTGGTGCTAGGTTTCAAGCAGTTGGGCATACGGATAGAGGATGATGCACGAGGGCAACTCTGGGTGAACACCACCAAGCAGCCCGATAGGGTAAGGCTCTCGGTGCGTGGCGAATCGCAGGGGCTGGTACCCGATGTCGTGGGAATGCCGCTAATGGATGCGGTGTACCTAATGGAGAATTGTGGGCTACGAGTGCAAGCGGTAGGACGGGGAGCGGTGCAACGGCAGAGCGTGGCAGCTGGAACTACGCCTATACGTGGCAGCGTAGTAACCCTAGAGATGACGGTGAAAGATTAACCGAGGAGCGAAAAAGGGGCGCAAAACCCGAGGGAGATTAGTGAGATGGCTATGGATTACAGCGTACAGGCATTACTGAGGGATGTAGAGGTTCTAGCCCGTGTGGGGCAGGTGCCAGAAAGCGTATCGGGAGTGGTGTTCGATTCTCGGCGGGTGGGGCGTGGCATGCTGTTTGTCGCAGTCAAGGGTGTTTCGGCGGATGGGCACGATTTCATAGCCAATGCGATAGATGCTGGAGCTACCCTAATCGTGGGTGATCGACTTATGCCTGAGGCTCGCTGTAAGGGGGCTTGCTATCTCCAGGTATCTGATTCTGCCGCGGCGTTGGGAGTGCTGGCTTCCAACCTCTATGGAAGGCCTAGCGAATTGCTAAAATTGGTCGGGGTTACGGGAACAAATGGCAAGACTACGGTGGCCACATTGCTCTATCGCCTTTGCATGGGATTGGGGCACAAGGCGGGCTTGCTAAGCACTGTAGAGAATAGGGTGGGTGAAGAGGTGCTGCCAGCTACGCATACCACGCCCGATCCGCTGGAAATCAATGAGCTGTTGGCTCGTATGGTAGCCGCAGGATGCCAGTATGCTTTCATGGAGGTGAGCTCGCATGCCCTGGCACAGAAACGCACTGCAGGGTTGAAATTTGCGGGTGGCGTGTTCACGAACCTAACTCGTGATCACATAGATTACCATAAGACCTTCGCAGCGTATAGGGATGCTAAGAAGCTCTTTTTCGATGCTCTACCCCGTGAGGCCTTTGCCATTACGAATATAGATGATGGGAATGGCGAGGTGATGTTGCAGAACTGCCGGGCTAGCACTTTTACCTATTCGCTTCGTCGGCTGTCTGACTTCCACCTAGAGGTGATGTCGCAGGAGCTGGGGGGAATGATGCTACGATTCGAGCCGATGGGCGAGGAGGTTTGGGTGCAACTCCTTGGAGAGTTCAATGCCTACAATATATTGGCAGTGTACGCAGTGGCTAGGCGTCTCGGATTTGAAACAGAGCCGGTGCTCCGAGTGCTGAGCATGCTGCGTCCTGTGAATGGACGGTTCGACTTCCAGATAGGGCAAGAACGGGTGGTGATAGTAGACTACGCCCATACGCCCGATGCGCTGAAAAATGTGCTGCAAACGATAGCGGGCATATTGCCAAGCAAGGCTAGCGTGATAACTGTGGTGGGCGCTGGTGGAGATCGCGACAAGGGAAAGCGCCCACAGATGGCGGAGGTGGCGGCTAAAATGAGCCGTTGGGTTATCCTAACATCAGACAATCCTAGGGGTGAGGATCCGAGTGCCATCATAGAGGACATGTATGGTGGTATACCCCCGATACTTCGGGCTAGGGTACTCAAAATCGTAGACCGGAGGGAGGCAATACGCGCTGGGGTACTGCTCTCGGCCCCAGGCGACTACGTACTTGTAGCGGGCAAGGGGCATGAGACCTACCAAGAGGTGAAGGGGGAGCGAACGCATTTTGACGATAGAGAGGAAGTGGCAAAGGCCTTAGAATTGCTAGCTGAAGAGTAGGTGGTACAGGCTGTTTGGCCTAATACTCCGTGGTGGGTAGGAACGGTAATCTGCTCTTTGCAACGGAAAGGAAACGTGGTATGGGATGGAATAGAGTGGTGGCGGATGATTTTAGAAGGTTCTGAACTACGGGGCAAGAGGATTCTGCCATTGACCAATAGGGCGAGAGTCTGTGCTGGGTGAGGAAATGGTTGGGTTAATGTACTGAATGTAAAGGATACTAGAGGGAATCATGCTGTACTGTCTGTATCAATACTTTCATAATCTGGATATTCCAGGAGCTGGCTTGCTGCAGTACCTATCGTTTAGGTCGGGTGCAGCATTTGTCATCGCCCTATTGATACTAATGCCCTTTGGGAACTGGTTTATCAAGAAATTGCGCCAATATCAAATAGGCGAGGAAGTACGCGATCTGGGACTGGAGGGGCAGCAGCAGAAGCGAGGGACGCCAACCATGGGGGGCATTCTGATAGTGGGGGCAACATTAGTGCCAGTGCTGCTATTGGCCGATTTGCGAAACGTCTATGTGCTGGTGATGCTGGTAGCCACGGTATGGTTAGGCTTGCTGGGAGCTCTGGATGACTACATAAAAGTGTTTCGGCATAAAAAGAAAGGACTTTCTGGTTGGGTAAAGCTTGCTGGGCAGGCCTTGCTTGGTCTTTTTGTGGGGGCTATGCTGTTCCTTAGCCCAGAGGTCGGTGTACGGTTACCGCAGAGCAGCACGGTGGAGAGCGAGGTAGAGGTGCAAGCAGAGCCCCCTGGGCGCGCGGTGCATCTTAGCCCGTTGGAGAAGAGCCTGAAGACTACGATACCCTTCCTGAAGAATAACGAGCTAGACTACCGTAGCATGATACCAGTAGGGGGCAATGCGGGCAATTGGCTTGCATGGGGGCTGTTTGTTGTGGTAGTTGTAGTTGTTGTTGCGGCGGTATCCAACGGTGCAAACCTGACCGATGGGCTCGACGGGCTCGCCACGGGGGTTAGCGTTCCTATAGTGCTGACGTTGGGGATTTTCGCCTATCTCTCTGGGAATGTGATCTATTCATCGTACCTGAAGATCATGTACATTCCTGAGATGGGGGAGCTGGTCGTCTATATGAGCGCATTTTTGGGCGCCTTGGTGGGATTCTTCTGGTTCAATAGTTTCCCTGCGCAGGTGTTCATGGGCGATACGGGAAGCCTTACGATAGGGGGCATCATCGGAGTTTTTGCAGTGCTGGTGCGGAAAGAGCTTTTACTTCCTATTCTGTGCGGGGTATTCCTGGTAGAAAGCCTCTCGGTAATGATGCAGGTGGGCTATTTCAAGTTCACCCGCCTACGGTATGGCGAGGGGCGACGGATTCTACTTATGGCGCCATTGCATCACCATTACCAGAAAAAGGGCGTACCAGAGCCTAGGATTGTAGCCAGATTCTGGGTGGTGAGCGTGCTGCTTGCCGTGCTTACGGTCGTAACGTTGAAGATTCGGTAGGTTATGGAAACGAAGGGTAAACGCTTGGTGGTACTGGGAGCTGGGGAGAGCGGAATAGGTGCGGCTATTCTGGGTGCTCGAGAGGGCTACCACGTGCTTGTGAGCGATAGTGGGGTGATAGCCGATCCACGTAAGGCCGAGCTGGAGGCCAATGCGATAGCCTGGGAGGAGAATGGGCATACATTGGAACGGTTGTTGGAGGCGGAGTTGGTGGTGAAGAGCCCTGGAATTCCTGCTAATGCCCCAGTGGTATCTGCTGTGAGAGGGCGCGGCATCCCTGTAATAGGCGAGATAGAGTTTGCTAGCCGATACACCCATGCTAAACTGGTTTGCATAACGGGCAGCAACGGCAAGACCACAACCACAAGCCTTATCCATCACATAATGCAGAAGGCAGGGCTAGACGCTGCTCTTGCAGGCAATATTGGTGCTAGTTTTGCTCGCCTGGTGGCACAAGGAGAACATGCGTACTATGTGCTGGAGATAAGCAGTTTTCAGCTCGACGACATGTATGATTTCAAGGCAGATGTTGCGGTGCTGCTCAATATCACGCCCGATCACCTGGATAGATATGATCATCAGATGGCGAACTACGTGAGGGCAAAATTCCGCATAGCGCAGAATATGACTTCAGCCGATAGCCTGGTCTACTGTGCAGATGATGCCGAAACGATGAATTACCTCAAGGACCATTCGCTGGGCGCTAGGTTGCTGTCGGTTTCTCAACGGGTAGCTAACGGACAGGCAGCCTACCTCGGTGGGCATGCTCTACAATTCGCTGTTCCTGGCGTTCCTCCCTTCGGCATGGCAGTAGATGAACTCTCGCTGCGAGGTCGGCATAATGTGTACAATGCCCTGGCTGCTGGTGTGGCGACGTTGGTGCTAGGCGTTCCAGAATCCGCAGTACGTGAGGGACTGATGGATTTTAAAGGGATAGCGCATCGACTCGAATTCGTGCGTAGCGTGGGTGGCGTAGCCTATATCAATGATAGCAAGGCCACCAATATAGATTCGGCGTGGTATGGACTCGATAGCGTGAAGGGCGATGTGATCTGGATAGCAGGAGGAACAGACAAGGGGAATGACTACAGAACGCTTCTCCCATTGGTACGAGAAAAGGTACGCGGTATAGTGTGCCTGACTACCGATAGTAGCAAGCTGCATGCGTGCTATGACGATGTGGTACCCCAGATAGTGGATGCGCATTCGGCAAGCGATGCGGTGAAAGCTGCGCAGGGCATGGCTAAAGCAGGCGATACGGTACTGCTGTCGCCAGCTTGTGCAAGTTTCGATCTATTCAAGAATTATGAGGATCGGGGCGATCAGTTTAAGAGATGTGTCATGGAGCTGTAAGTAGATGGAAACAACGAAGGCCAGTCGGTTAGGTGGGTATAGCGTATTCCTGCGAGGCGATCTCTACATTTGGCTAGCGCTGGTAGCGTTGGCGCTGGTGTCGTTGGTAGAGGTGTATAGCGCTAGTGAGGCCTACGCGTACCGTGTGCTGCATGGCGACACCACGAGTGTACTCCTCAAGCAATTCGGGCTACTCTCGGTAGGCGTGCTGAGTGTTTTTGTGGTGCAGATGATCCCGACTAGGAGGTATAAACCCTGGGTAGGTTTCCTTCTATGGGCAGGCATCGGACTGTTGCTTTTCACGTTTTTCAAGGGGATGGATGTGAATAGTGCCCGCCGTTCCTTTCGGTTGGTGGGCGTCACTATCCAAGCCTCAGAGTTGGTGAAGATCCCCTTGGTGCTTTATTTGGCCGTATGGCTTTCCAAATCGCAGGAGAGTTTGTCTGATTTCCAAAAGGGAGTGCTTAAGCCATTGGTATACATAGGTATAGTGTGCGCCCTTACGGTTCGGGATAATATGTCGATGGCGGCCCTGCTTTTTGCCATCAGCATCTTTATGCTTACGGTGGGCAATGTGCGGGTGCGCCATTTGCTGATGATTGGAGTGGGGGTACTCGGGCTGGCTGCCCTGCTGCTATTTGTGAGGATACCAGGATTGAGCTCTATACAGAATAGGCTGCAACGACGCGCTACTTGGGAGGGACGATTGCAGAATTTCGCCAACGGAGAGCTGGATGAAGGCCAGGGAACACAGGCAAAAATAGCCGTAGCAGGCGGGCTATGGTTTGGGAAGGGAGTGGGTAAAAGCACTCAACGGGTTATACTCCCAGAGGCCCATAAGGACTTCATATACGCTGTAATAGTTGAGGAATTCGGATTCCTGGGAGGCTTGGCGGTAATGGCAATATACCTGCTGCTGATGTGGAGAATTCGGATTATAACCCTTAGGTGTAAGAGCGCATACCAGGCGTATCTGTGTGCTGGGATAGGATTCATGATCTGCTTTCAGGCGTTTGTACATGCTTTCATCTGCGTGGGGTTCCTTCCAGTAACAGGATTGCCGTTACCATTTGTGAGCCTTGGCGGTAATTCCATATTTGTTACTGGCGTTGGGTTAGGGATGGTGCAAAGTGTGGCACGGCAGCAAGCCAAGGAGTTCTACGAGGGTGAATTGGCAGAGAGCAATGAGGTTCAGTAGTCTTGTTATTTAAAGCAGTGATTACCGATGTCTAGTGGCGATCAGGAGATTAGGGTATTGATAGCCGGGGGAGGCACAGGCGGGCACATATTCCCCGCATTGGCAATAGCCAGTGCTGTGGGCTCGTTATACCCTAAGGTGAAGCTGCTTTTTGTGGGAGCCCTGGGGCGAATGGAAATGGAGCGAGTGCCCGCAGCCGGCTATCAGATAGTCGGGCTTCCTATAAAGGGCATGCCCCGGGGTATGCGTCCGCTCCGTCTCCTGCAGTTCCTATGGGCATGGTGGAGGAGCAACCAGATGGCCCGAAAGGTATTGCTCAAATTCCGCCCGCAGGTGGTGGTGGAAGTGGGCGGATACGCGAGCGTGCCAGCAGTGCAGGCTGCCCAAAAATTGGGGATTCCCACTGTACTCCAAGAGCAGAATGGGTATGCTGGGAAGGCAAACCAATTGCTTGCGAGGAAGGCCAAACGCATATTTGTGGCTTATGAGCATATGGAACGCTTTTTCCCTAGCGAAAACCTGGTGGTGAGCGGTAATCCGATACGGAACTTTCTGCATGGAAGGTTGCCCGAGGCGCTGGCTGCACGGCGCGAGTTGGGATTACCCCAGAGGGGGAAGATCCTGCTGGTGATGGGAGGAAGTTTGGGTGCTGGTTCTATCAATAATGCTGTGGTGAAGAACCTTTCACTACTGGCTCAGCACCCTGATGTTACGGTATTCTTGCAGACGGGAGCTGGGTATTATGCAGAGGTGGTGCAGGCGGTAAGTGGCTATGGGGGAGAAAATCTAAAGGTGGTTGATTTCATCCAGCAGATGGATCTGGCGTATGCTGCCGCAGACATTATTGTATCTCGGGCGGGCGCAATCTCCATTTCAGAGTTGTGCGTCGTGGGAAAACCCACAATACTAATCCCATCGCCGAATGTGGCTGAGGATCACCAGACCCGCAATGCCGAGCAGCTTGAGCAGAAGGGCGCCGTGGTGATGATTCGAGACCAAAGGGCCGTGGTTGAATTGCTGCCTAGGGCATTCGCATTGCTGGAGGATGCTGCGGAGTGCGCACGCATGGGGCAGGCTATCCAGATGTTAGCCCATCCGAATGCGGCGAATGTGATAGCGGGAAGCATAGTGGAGCTGGCCAAGGAGGAACTGAGAAATGAGTAGTCAAACAGTTGATTTCCAGTTGCTACAGAGGGTATATCTCCTCGGAATAGGCGGTATAGGCATGAGTGCCTTGGCTCGTTATTTCCGCCATAGAGGCCTCCAGGTAGCGGGGTACGACCTCACGCCAAGCCAGCTTACCCACGAGTTGGAATCTGAGGGCATGGCTATTCACTATGCTGATAGCATTGAGCTTATTCCCCGTGAGTATTACGTGCCGTCGGCATCCACATTGGTTATCTACACGCCGGCAGTGCCCGCAGCCAATGCAGAGGTGCGGTATCTCATAGCTCAGGGGCATACCTTGCACAAGAGAGCGGAGATTCTCGGCTTGATCTCTCGGAACTGGACAACGGTGGCGGTAGCAGGAACGCATGGCAAGACGACAGTAAGCACCATGGTTGCCCATGTGCTGTCCAATACTGTTGGGTGCGATGCCATACTGGGGGGGATAGCCGTGAATACTGGTAACAATCTGGTGCTGAAGGATCGAGGCAAGGGGCTTTTTGTAACCGAGGCTGATGAGTACGACCATAGTTTTCTGCAGCTTACCCCCGCGGTGAGCGTTGTAACGGCAGTGCAGGCAGATCACCTGGATATCTACGGCAACCTTAGAGGCGTAGAAGATGCTTTCATAGAGTTCGCCATGCTCAATCAGCATAAGAAACTCATAGTGAATGAGAGGACTGCGCGCCTTTTCAGCATGCTGGGGTTGCAGCTTTGCACCTATGGGCTTGGTGAGCAGGCTAGCTATCGTGCGGGGAAAATTCACTATGAAGGGCTTAATTCTCGCTTTACCGTCTACAGGTATGATGATGCCGGGCTTGATGTGCAGATAGGTTTACCAGGCCAGTTCAATGTAGAAAATACATTGGCCTGTATAGCGGCAGTGGAGGCTGTGGGCGTACCGCTAGAGCAGCAGTTGCCGCACTTGGCGAGCTTCAAGGGGGTACGCCGACGCTTTGAGGTACGCTATAATTCTAGGAATCTGACCTATGTGGATGATTATGCGCATCATCCAGAGGAGATTGCAGCGGTAATCCAAGCCGTCCGGGTTGCTTTTCCTGGGCATCGCCTAGTAGTCGTGTTCCAACCGCACCTTTACACGAGAACTAGGGATTTAGCTGTAGATTTTGCGAGAGCACTGTCCGGAGTCGATGAATTGCTGCTACTCCCGATATATCCAGCCCGCGAGGAACCGATAGAGGGGGTAACCTCCGGGTTAATAGCCGAATTGCTGCCACGTAGCGTCCCCTGCCTATTGCTGCAGCAGTCTGAATTGCTCCCAATGCTAGAATCGATAGATTTTCAGGTACTCGTTACCATGGGGGCGGGGAGCATTGGCACTATGGCAGAGGATATTGCCGAGCTTGTAAGGTTAAAGGATTGCTAAGCCATGTCTAAACGGAGGAATCTTCTGGGAATCGTTGCCTTACTTGGCTTTATAGCCCTTTTCGTGCTTACCTATGGCTACACACGAACAAAGGCTGAAGGGGTGATATGCCGCAGTGTGAGCGTGAGGGTAATGGATAGCGGAGAGCTGAACTTTGTGACGCCGCGTCGGGTGCAGGAGTATTTGCGGGTGACAATGGGTGATTTGCGCGGACGCCCTGCGCACGAGGTCAATACGCACGCTGTAGAGCAGCATCTGATGAAGCTCCCGGCCGTTCGTACTTGCCAGGTTTACACCGATGCGCTCGGCATGCTGAGCATCGACCTCTGGCAGAGGAGGCCGAAGGTGCGGATTATGAGCAGAGACGGGCGTTCATGCTATATCGACGGAGAGGGGATGCGCTTTAATCTCGATAGCCTCTATGCAGCACACACCCTTGTGGTATCTGGGAATATTAGCTATCCGCCCGCGCAGGTGGGGCAGGGGACCGATTCGCTGTTTTGGAGCGCGCTATTCGAGTTTGTTAGCTATGTGGATGACCACCCCCTCTGGCATTCGCTTATAGGCCAGGTATATGTGGCTAATGCCAAGCGGATAGAGTTGATACCTAGGGTTGGTGGTTTTATAGTGGTGCTTGGCCCGTGCCAGGATTATCGTTATAAGCTCCGTAAGCTCCGTTCGCTCTACCAAGCTTCGCTCCCAGCGCCCGGACTAGATGCCTACCGAGAGATCAATTTAGCCTTTACTAACCAGGTGATTTGCACCAAGTGGGAATGATAAAACAAACGATTCGGACGGAGCTGCTAAGCCGTCAATCGCGATATATAGATTGTAGAACTTTGGGTTCTTCACGGTAAAATTTAAGCGTAATAGGAGGCTACAGCCATGGGCCAACGAAACTATATAGCCACGCTAGAGGTAGGTGCTTACAAGACTACTTTGGCCGTGCAGATACAGCAGGCTGATGGGCATTGGGATTCTACGTTGTACTACGATTCCATCCGCACCCAGGGGGTAGATAATAAGGGGCAAATCTACAATGGGCGTGTGCTTGAGGATTGTATCAAGGCGATTCGTCGTGAGGTCTCTGAGCAGGTGGGCTTTGATGTGAACGAGGTTTATATAGCCTATGCGCCGGGTACCCTCACATGCTCCAGCTTCACCGGGCGGAAGGTTTGCGAATACCGGCGAGCTAACGACTTAGTAACCAGCATTAGCGAAGACGACTTTGCGCTGATGCCGCTAAAGGTGAATGAAGCGCCCCTTGAACCCTATCATCGGTTGGTAGATTCTGAACCAGTACGTTACCTTGCCGATAAGGATGAGATAGAGGGGGAGGTTGTGGGTACTTACGCGCAGGAATTCCAGTGCGTTTTCAATCTCTTTTCTGCCAATACCGAGAGTTTGCGACGTCTAGAGAATGCAGTGCGGCTTGCCGGGCTTGCGCCGCAGGGCGTTTGTCTCGGAATAAGGGGGGCGGCTCGTATGCTCCTTACCCAGCGGGAGTTGAGAGAGGGCGTGGCACTCGTAAATGCTGGGCATCTCCGGACGGAGGTCGCCATTTACCGTAGGGGGGTGTTGCAGCACTATTTCGTTATTCCTGTAGGGATGAATCTTGCGCTTGTAGAACTCTGTAAGAAATTGGAACCCAGCGTAAGGGATATAGAGGAACAGGTGCAGCGGGAGGCTGATATTACACCCGCGGTTGCCCGGCACGAGGTGGAATCTGACGCGGAAGGCGAACCGCTAGCCAGGGATGTTGCTGTGAAGCAGATTAACGAGGTGGTGAAAGAGACCCTTACCCTCATCTTTGCCTGCCTATATGAGAGCCTGTACATGCTTGGGCAAGAGCGCCAGCTGGCCAGTACCGCGGGCGTAGTCTTCACGGGGGGTGCTACCTGTATTCGCGGGTTTGAGATCTACCTAAAGCAGCTCTTTGCCGATTATGAGCGGAAGCTGGAGGTCCTTCGTAGGAGCAGCCTTGTCGACCAGACGAAGTTGCAACGGGAGTTGAGCGGAGCCGATCCACTCCCCTCTATTAGCGTTCGGGTGGGGAGTTTTATAGGGCAAAACCCCTATACAGGGCTTAATCTTAAGGAGGTGGAATTCCCAAACCGATTCACCAATGTGTTTGGCTTACTGGGGGTAGCGGTAGATAGGGGGGTGCTATTCCATGCAGAGATGCCCGAGTCGAACGCTGCATCTACCTCTAAGCCAGACGATGCGATT
>JABCOB020000044.1 GCA_013333835.2 Bacteroidia bacterium | reverse complement strand
TTTCACACAATCTTAACCGATACATATGAACCAGCAACCAGAGAAGGTTGTCCAGCTGGATTTGCTCTTGCTGCTCTCACGCCTCTTCCGTTTCCTGTGGCGTAGGAAGTGGGTGGTGCTTGCTATAGGAGTGCTTTCGCTTATTTTGGCGTATGTTGTAGGCTATCGGCATCCCAACTACATCTACAGCATGCAGCTCTCCACATTGAACTCTGTACTCAACACGGAGCAAATTACCCAGTTGATGACAGGATTCCGCACCAGTCCTATCCACTACCCCTCCGATATCCGTAGTCTGGTGGCAGGTGTGGAGTGCCGGACAATCGGACGGGAAGAGCGAAATGATGAGAATTTCGAGCCCAATCTCATAACCATCAATCTCTCGATGGTTCGCCCGGCAAATCCTGATTCTATCACGGCTGCGGTGATGAGGTATTTCGATGATTCACCGTTTGTGCAGGAGTATTTGGCTGCGAATAAGTGGGCAATGGAGCGTGCGCTAATGGATTATGATTCGGTGATAGCGCTCTCCCGTCCGCTCTTTGAGCAGGAGAATCGTGGGCTTAAGAGTGCCCAGACTCAAGGGGTCTTTGTGGAGAATGCTGGGCGGCTCTCCGGGGTAACCGAATTCACCCAACTGCTGGATTATAAGAATAAACAGAAGCTCTCGCTCGACCTACTGCGCCCAGCCTATGTGCTTACCCCCTGCACACTGCCAGAGTCGAATCGGCTGAAGAAGACCGTTTCCTTCTTTTGGGGTTCGTTTTTCTCGCTGCTGGTTGTCTACCTTTTAGGCGAGGGGATTCGCTATCTCATAGTTGATTATCCTCAGTCGAGAGAGCAGGAACACCGTCAATGACGAATTTCTTTCGTGCACCCAATAACTGGGCGTGTTAAGGGAAGGGTGTGTAAATAGGCAAATGATAATTCCGCATTACGGGAGAGGCTATGGAATCTCAACCGAAGGGCTACCAAGTGGATCTTTTACTCCTACTTTCCCATTTTCTACGATTCCTCTGGAGCAGAAAGTGGGTGGTACTTGGAATAGGCGTTGTGTCTCTTCTCATAGCATTCCTCTTTGGGTATCGCCGCACTCTGTACGTTTACTCGTGGGCAATCTCCGTGCAGAACACTGTGCTTAGCCCCTCACAATTGGCGAGGATAACCTCTGATTACCCCTCGGCAACAGCATTCCAGCCTGTATCTATCCGTGGAGCGCTGGTGGTGAGCGAATGCCTGCCAGCACCTTTACCCGCAAGGGGGAGTGCCAGCTTACCGCCAGACGCATCATCCGAAAAAATCTTAGCACTACGGATAGAGGCGAGTAGGGTGGTGAATGCCGATTCGCTCCAGCGTAATTTCGAGTCTTTTGTGGCGGCATCCCCCTTTTTCCAGAGAGCCCTTCACGATAGTATGGCTATAGCAGAGGGGATACTCTCCAATCTAGATTCTGTGGTATTGCCCCTACTCGGGGGTCTGATGAATCGACAGCCCGAGGTGAAGGGTATCTCGTCTGAGGCAGAGGGTGTATGGAGTGTAAGAGGCAGTCTTGCGGACTTTATGGAACTCATGGATAGAAGATCGGTTCTTCGGCATCGTTTGGCTTCCTTTTCACTCCCATTTGAATCCATTTCCCCATGCACGCTGCAGGCATCGCAAAAATGGATGCGAACGGGGGTGTTTTTCATCATTTCATTTTTGGGCCTTCTGTTCGCTTACCTCCTAGGTGAGGGCGTTCACTACCTTGCGGTTGGCTACCCTCGGAAGCTCTACACTAAGGATGTATAGGGGATGGGAGGTAAATAGAGGGCTTACCCCCATTGAAGTGCCAGAGGGTGTTTCGATGCGGAGCAAATCCTGCTAATGGGCAATCAATTTGCACTCTGCTTGGCTGACAAGGATTCTCAATCGAAGGACTGTTTAGTACCATAGCCGTACAGCTGCGTAACGGTTCATCTGCATAAAAAAAGCCCCTGGCTATTTGCTAGCCAGGGGCTTCTTTATGATCTGCGCTGTGGTAAGAGTTCTCGTTGGACTAATGCCTTCTATTGCGCTGTTAGCATTTTTAGGCTGGGGGACTCCTTTCGGCTGTGAGTTGGGCTGTAAAGCGGGGGGAACGGCGCCGTTTATTTGCACTGGGTAGCGGTTCTCTGTGTTGTCTCTACCCGAACCTTTAGCGCGGTATTCATTCGTTCGAATTGCTCTTTGAGCGTATCTAGATACACTCGCCCTGCCAGCAACCCACGGCATTCCATGCACTGCGCAAAGGTGCATGTGCCGTTACCATTATCATGTAACGTGAAGACGTGGTTGGCTGTGAGCAGTATACCGAGTGCTATACGATTCTGCATCACGATACGTTGGCCATTCTCGAGGGTTTTAACCTTTGGTGTTAGGATGCTACGGTTACCCTTTTTGTCGGCTAGCGTGGCTTGCATGGTGCTACCCACCTTCAGCTCTCCCTCCATGCTTACTATGTAGGGATTCCAAGCTGGGTAGTCCGAGAGTTGGGTGAGTACCTTCCAGATTTCGTTTGGGTGGGCATCTATGGAGAGTTTGGCGCAAATGGTGCGTGGTTTGCGTAGGGTGACTACCAGTAAGGTGGCCAGGCTAGCCGCGAGAACGAGTAGGGTATAGATAAACGGCTTCATTTTAGGAGGCTTCAATAGTTCCATGCGATTCGTCTCAGTTCTAGGGACAAGATTTGCATCTGATCCGTTGCTTAAAGAAACAGCGCGCCGCAGGGCAACTATGCCCTGCGGCGCGCTGTTTTTATAGCCTACTCCTCATGTTTCCCGCAGCAGTGCTTGTACTTTTTGCCGCTACCGCAGGGGCAGGGGTCGTTGCGCCCAATTTTCGTCTCGTTTCGTATGGGAGTGTTGGAGCGCTCGCTCGTTCGGTTGGCCTGCACTTCGCTACGCCCAGTTTGCAGGCGTTGTTGCCTACGGGGCTGTACACGCTTGGCTGGTGCTTCCTGCACGGAGCCGCCATCCTCTTGGGCCGTTGGCAGGTGGGCTTTCAGCAACAGCTGCACGATGTCCATGTTCAGGGCAGACATCATTTTCTCGAAGAGGCCGTACCCCTCGAATTTGTAGATGATAAGCGGATCTTTCTGCTCGTAGCTGGCATTCTGCACGCTCTGCTTGAGTTCGTCCATTGCCAGGAGGTGTTGCTGCCAGTGGTCGTCAATCTCCAGTAGGATGATGGAGCGGGCAATGCCTTTCACCAGCTCTCGGCCATCGGTTTCTATTGCCTTCCTCAGGTTGATGGGGATCTGTAGGTTTCGCCGTCCGTCAGAGATTGGCACGAGGATATTCTCGTACCGATCACCGTGTTCATCTAGCACATTGCGGAATACGGGTAGCGCGCGCTGGGCAATGGTGCGCATGCGGAGGGTGTACCTGTCCCACACCATCTTCTCTATCAATTCGCGCAGTTCTGGTTCGCTGGCCTTCATGTACGCCTCTTCGCTTATGGTATTCACCATGGCGAAATCGCGCATTACTGCCTCGCTGAATTCGTGGTAGTCGCCTAGCTGCGCGTAGTCTGCCGCCATTTCGGCTGCCACGCTGGCTATCATGTCTGCAATGTCCTCCTCGAGCCGTTCGCCGTGGAGTGCATGCCTACGCCGACTGTAGATCCGCTCGCGCTGCATGTTCATCACGTCGTCATACTCCAGGAGGCGTTTTCGGATGCCGAAGTTATTTTGCTCTACTTTTCGCTGGGCGCGTTCTATCGATTTCGATATCCAGGGGTGTTGGATTACATCGCCCTCTTTGTGGCCGAGCCGATCCATCATTTTGGCCAGCCTGTCAGACCCGAAGAGCCGTAGGAGGTTGTCTTCCAGCGAAACGTAGAAGGTGGAGGAGCCGGGGTCGCCCTGTCGTCCCGACCGTCCGCGCAGCTGCCTGTCCACCCTTCGAGATTCGTGTCGCTCGGTGCCGATGATGGCCAGACCGCCCGCTTCCCGGGTTTCTGGCGTGAGCTTAATGTCGGTACCACGACCGGCCATGTTGGTGGCTATCGTTACGGTGCCAGGCTTACCGGCCATTGCCACGATTTCCGCTTCCCGTTGGTGCTGCTTGGCATTCAGCACGTTGTGGGTAATTTTCCGGAACTTCAGCATTCTGCTCAGCATTTCGCTGATTTCCACTGAGGTTGTACCCACTAGCACAGGACGTCCTTGGGCTACCAGCCGTTCGATCTCATCTATTACGGCGGCGAATTTCTCGCGGGCAGTCTTATAGATAAGGTCGTCATTGTCTGAGCGCACCACAGGCTTATTGGTGGGGATTACCACCACGTCGAGCTTGTAGATATCCCAGAGTTCGCCGGCCTCGGTTTCTGCCGTCCCCGTCATCCCGGCGAGCTTTCGGTACATGCGGAAGTAGTTCTGCAGGGTAACGGTGGTGAAGGTTTGGGTGGCAGCCTCCACCTTCACGTGCTCTTTGGCCTCTATGGCCTGGTGTAGCCCATCGGAGTAGCGGCGTCCCTCTAGCACACGGCCGGTTTGCTCGTCTACTATCTTTACCTGGTTGTCGGCTATTACGTACTCCACATCGCGCTCGAACATGGCGTAGGCCCGCAAGAGCTGCTGTATGGTGTGTAGGCGTTCGGCCTTCTCGGAGTACTGCCGCATCAGCTCCTCGCGCGCCCGTGCCTTCTCATCGGCAGTGCCCTCGCGATGCTCTAGCTCGGCGATCTCGCTGCCGATGTCGGGCAGTATGAAGAAGTGCGGGTCGCTAGCCCGGTTAGAGAGCATGTCGATCCCCTTGTCGGTCAGCTCCACCGAGTTGCTCTTTTCGTCTATCACGAAGAAGAGGTCGTCGGTTATCAGGTGCATGTTCTTGCTGTTCTCCTGCATGTAGAAATTCTCCGTTTTTAGGCGGAGATTCTTCACGCCGGGTTCGCTCTCGAACTTGATGAGGGGCTTGTACTTCGGCAGCCCTTTGAAGGCCCTTAGGAGCAGCTTTCCCCCCTCGTCATTCTTGCCCTCGGCCACCAGTTTTTTGGCCTCCGCGAGCTGTTGGGTTACGAGCTTTTGCTGGGCATTCACGAGCATTTCTACCTCTGGGCGGAATTCCTCAAACATCTGATCGTTAGAGCGGGAGGTAGGCCCGGAGATGATGAGGGGGGTACGGGCGTCGTCAATGAGCACCGAGTCCACCTCATCCACTATCGCGTAGTTATGCTGCCGTTGCACGAGGCCCTCGGGGCTGAAGGCCATGTTATCGCGCAGGTAGTCAAAGCCGAACTCGTTGTTGGTGCCGAAGGTTATGTCTGCCTCGTATGCCTGCCGACGCTCGGCGCTGTTGGGTTCGTGGAGGTCGATGCAGTCGACGCTAAGCCCGTGGAACATGTAGATAGGCCCCATCCATTGGCTGTCTCGCCTTGCCAGGTAGTCATTCACCGTAACCACGTGCACCCCAAGCCCTGGGAGTGCGTTCAGGAAGACCGGGAGGGTGGCCACCAGTGTCTTACCTTCACCTGTCGACATCTCGGCAATCTTACCCTGGTGGAGCACCACGCCCCCCATGAGCTGTACATCGTAGTGCACCATATCCCAGGTGACGGGCGAACCACCAGCCTGCCAATGGTTTACGTATATTGCCTTGTCGCCGTCTATCCGCAGGAAATCCTTCCCTTGGCCGGCGAGCTTCCGGTCGAATCCCGTGGCTGTTACCTCTATCTCCTCATGCTCGGCAAAGCGGCGGGCCGTTTCGCGCACCAGGGCAAAGGTGGGGGGCAAGATACGGTTCAGCACCACCTCCACCTGCTCGCCGATCTCCTTCTCCAGCTGGTCGATACGGTGGAATTGCTTTTCGCGCTCATCCATCGACAGCTCCTCTCTATCGAGCCGCTCTTTGATGGTGGCTATTTCCTCCTGTAGCGGGCGTATTGCCTCGCAGGCTTCGTGCCGCAGCTCGGCGCCACGTGCGCGAAGTTCGTCATTCGTGTAGGCCTTAAAGGTCTCTGTTTCAGCATTTATCTGGTCTACGTAGGGCAGGAGAGCCTTTTGGTCCTTTTGCGCCTTGGTGCCGAATAGACCCGCGATAATGCTGTTGAATAGGTTCGATGCCATAGTGATAGCTCTGCTGCGTGTATGGAACAACGGCGCAAAGGTACGAATAATATTGCTGATACACCATTGGGTACTGCTGGCACGTGGCAAGAGCTCTGCCGAGGGAGCGATAGGGCTAGTTGAAGACGGCTAAGAAAACGAAGAACGCCATTCAAAAACTTTTATATAAATGATAGTTTTATCCACGGGCTCGTAGGTATAGTAGTGATGGGTGATGAAAAACAATGCTGAAGAAAACTGTCGATTTTTCGCAAGAATTTTCATGTAAAAATTTGGAAAGCCTACGGGTTTTGCCCTACCTTTGCGTCGTGTTGCATTGCGATTGCAGCCGAGTGGGTGCCTTTCTTCCCGCTAAGGATTTTCAACGGAAATCGCGATCATTATGAGATGGACTATTGCTAATGAGTGAAGTTTGTGTTAAACCATAAAAACAGTAAAGCGATGGATAGGTTACGTCTTTTTATCATGGTTGGGGTTCTTTTTATGCTTCCGGTGAAACTGTGGTCGCAGTCGAACTCCGAGGGAGGGAATGGTAGCAAGCGACGCCCCGTTCAGGTGTCATTTTTCTACCCGCTGTGCACCAATGGGTTTGAGGCCTCGAACTATGCGAACAACGTCTCAATCAGCTTCATAGAGGGGCGTTCGCGCAGTGTGAACGGGCTAGCGTTGGCGGGCTGTGTCAATACGGTGAAAGAGGATGGCCGCGGTCTCCTCATGTCGGGGCTTCTGAATGCAGTGCATGGGACTATGTCTGGTGTGCAGCTGGCAGGCCTAGTGAATATTGCGGGGGCGGCGAGCCGTGGGATACAGTTGGCAGGCCTAGTGAATGTAGCGCGAGATTTCTCTGGTCTCCAGCTGGCCGGGCTTGTGAATGTGGCCCATACGGTGCGGGGCGTTCAGCTGGCTGGGCTTGTGAATGTGGCCGATAGCAGCGATTTCCCAATAGGGTTCATCAACCTGATTAAGAATGGAGAGATGGGGATTGCTGTGAGCTACAATGAGCTGGGTATCACTATGCTCTCTTTCCAGAGTGGGGGACGATACACGTATGGGATTCTGGGGATTGGCTACCATCACTACCTGCATGGCCAGCAGCCCTTCATTGTCAGCGGGGGCATTGGGGCGCACATCCCTTGCACAAATTGGCTGCGGGTGAACTGCGAGTTGAAGTCCACGAACCTACTCCCCGCCAGGGAATCTACGGACGGGCTGATGGCACTCAACTTCTCTCTGCTGCCAGCATTTAGGCTGCTTCCCCATCTGGAGCTTTTCGGAGGCCCAAGCATCAGCTACGCCCGCGTTGATCATGACTACCGAAACGTGCTCCCCAGCTACTCGCTCTGGAGAAGGATAGATGCCACTCGCACTCGGCAGCTACACGTAGGCTTTCAGGCAGGGGTACAGTACATTATTTAGCGTGCCGATGTCCTAAATCATGGCTGCCGGGTAAAACTTTCGGGTTCATAAAAAAGGGGGCTGGCACTTCTTCACGGGGTGTCAGCCCTTTTTAGTCTTTTGCAAAACTCCCGCAAGGGGTCAATCTTTTATAGGGGGTCTTTCCATCGTGCGGGTAAATAGGTTTTAATCAAGCGATTCAATTTGCCGAAGAGCGTAGCATTGCGGCGTGCTGCATTGTTGCATATGGGATTTTGCAGAGACTTTTGCACATATACGTAGCCACGGGCAAAG